>JAFWTP010000308.1 GCA_017518845.1 Neisseriaceae bacterium | reverse complement strand
CTATCGGGCGAGCGGTGGGCTGGAAAGCCCACCCTATAACATTTGCATTTATAGTCAATTCATACCAAAATCATGCAGCGTTGGCTCGCCTTGCTGTATTATCTATACTATCTGTGGCTTCGCCGCCTTGCCTGCTTTGGGTCTGAATTGACTATATTATATAGATAAATAGGTTTTGCAAAGGTTTCAGCCTGAAAAAAACGGAAGACTTTAATCTTCCGTTTTGTTTTGTATTGCCGTTCAGGCAGCCTGAAATTATTTGAGATTATCCAAATAGCGTTCTGCGTCTAATGCGGCTTGGCAGCCTGATGCGGCACTGGTAATCGCTTGGCGGTAGATTTTGTCTTGCACATCACCTGCGGCAAATACGCCTGCAATGTTGGTTAAACCCACATTGCCGTCTTTGCCGCCTTGTGTTTTCAGGTAGCCTGTTTCGTCCATTTCCAACTGACCTTTGAAAATGTCGGTATTCGGTTTGTGTCCGATGGCGATAAACACGCCTGCAACCGCCACTTCTTCTGTGCTGCCGTCATTGTTTTTTAAGCGAACGCCTGTAACGCCGTTGTCATCGCCCAAAATTTCGTCTAATTGAGCGTTCAGTTTGAGTTGAATTTTGCCCTCGGCTACTTTGGCATACAGTTTATCAACCATAATTTTTTCCGCACGGAACGCATCACGGCGATGAACCAGTGTTACTTTGGACGCAATATTTGCCAAGTACAAGGCTTCTTCTAATGCCGAATTGCCGCCGCCGATGACAGCAACTTCTTGGTTTTTATAGAAAAATCCATCGCAAGTGGCACAAGCGGAAACGCCTTTGCCTGCAAATTTTTCTTCACTCGGTAAGCCCAAATATTTGGCAGACGCACCCGTGGCAATAATCAAGGCATCGCATGTATAAACGCCGTTATCACCCGTGAGTGTGAATGGTTTTTGTTGCAGATTGACGGTGTGAATTTCGTCAAAAATAATTTCCGTGCCGAAGCGTTCGGCGTGTGCCAAAAAACGCATCATCAAGTCAGGACCTTGCACGCCGTCAGGGTCAGCAGGCCAGTTATCCACTTCGGTGGTGGTGGTTAATTGCCCGCCTTGTTGCATACCCGTAATCAAAACAGGTTGCAAATTCGCCCGAGCGGCATAAACGGCAGCGGTATAACCTGCTGGCCCAGAACCTAAAATTAACAGTTTGCTGTGTTTGGTTTCGGACATTTTTATTTCCTTTATATTCAATGGGTTAATGGGTTTCAGGCAGCCTGAAAGTTATTTTTGTTTCTCTTTCATTCTTTGCAAAAACGCATCACGCGTTTCAATCGGGTGCAAAAAACGAGATAATTCACTTAATGCGTCTAAATAAACTTTTTGTTTGAAATCAACCACTTCATCGGCAGGTGCCCAATAGTCGTGCCAACGCCATGCGTCAAATTCGGGTTTATCGCTTGTTCGCAGGCATACATCGCATTCTCGCCCCACTAATTTCAGCAAAAACCAAATTTGTTTCTGCCCGCGAAAAATGCGTCCCCAATCGCGTTGTATCCACGAATCTGGCACATCGTAACGCAACCAATCACGGGTTCTGCCCAAAATGCGTACTTGGTGCGGCAATAAACCCACTTCTTCGGTGAGTTCGCGATACATGGCATTGGTGGCACTTTCGCCAGGCTTAATGCCGCCTTGCGGAAACTGCCACGCAAATTCGCCCACGCGTTTGCCCCAAAAAACTTGCTTGCGGCGATTGGTCAAAATAATGCCGACATTGGGACGATAACCCTCTCTATCCAACATATCCGTTAAAAATGTACCAGAATAAGGGGGCATTGTCGCACAATCAGCCTTTTTTTGCAGGGTGTATTGTGGGGAAGATTATATGAAAAATCAATTTGAATTTTTTTATTTATAGATTTAGTTTATAAAAACAGTGAGCAGTTAGCAGTTAGCAGTTAGCAGTTGTTTTGTTTTGCCTTGCGGCAAAACAGATATATGATAACGCTGCGATAATTTTTAACTTCACTGCGTTCGCCCCACTGTGTTTCAGGCAGCCTGAAAGGATAATCGAAGCGTTATCTAAAAATAATCTGTCCTGCCTGACAAGGCAGGACATAAAATTTAACTGCTCACTTCTAACTACTCACTGCACACTGTTTAAACCACTTCCGCCTTTTCAATCAGCACGGTTTCTAATGGTACATCATCGTGATAGCCGTGGTGGCCCGTTTTCACGGTTTTGATTTTATCGACAACTTCTTGTCCTGCAACCACTTTGCCAAATACGCAATAGCCCCAGCCTTGTGTTGTGGGGGCGGTGTGATTCAAAAAGTCGTTGTCTTTGACATTGATGAAAAATTGTGAAGACGCGGAATGCGGTTGCATGGTGCGTGCCATGGCGATGGTGTAGCAATCGTTTTTTAAGCCGTTGGCGGCTTCGTTTTCAATTGGTTCGCGGGTAGGTTTTTCTTGCATATCTGCCGTCATGCCGCCGCCTTGAATCATAAAATTGTCAATCACACGGTGAAAAATCGTGCCGTTGTAAAAGCCGTCTTTGACATATTGTTCAAAGTTGGCAGCGGTTTTAGGGGCTTTGTCGAAATTGAGTTCAATATCGATATTGCCAAAGTTGGTGGTTAAACGAATCATTTTGAATTACTCCTTATGGGAAATGGGTTGATAAAAAGGGTTTCAGGCTGCCTGAACGCTTATTTCTTCTCTGCCTGTGGCACAACTTTTACGCTTTTAATCACCACAGGTTGTTGCGGTACATTTTGGTGCATACCGTGATTACCAGTTGGCACGGCGACAATTTTATTCACCACTTCCATACCTTTACTCACGCGTCCGAATACGGCATAACCGTAATATTGCGGCGTGGGGGCTTTGAAATTAAGAAACTCATTATCGGCAACATTGATGAAAAATTGCGAAGTCGCCGAATTGGGG
>JAFWTP010000024.1 GCA_017518845.1 Neisseriaceae bacterium | reverse complement strand
TTATTATTTTAAAGTTTAACGACTATACAATAAAATAATGCTGATGAATTAGGCATAGGCACACGATAAAAAGAGTGCTTTCAGGCAGCCTGAATTTTGCTACAACACGCCGCCCACCGTTAAGCCGCCGTCTATTCTAACGGTTGGCATACCCACGCCCACTGGGACGCTTTGTCCGTCTTTGCCGCATACGCCGATACCTGTGTCTAATTCGCTGTTGTTGCCTATCATCGAAATGTGTTTTAAGGTTTCCGCACCGTTACCTGTGAGCATGGCTCCTTTAACGGGATAAGACAATTTGCCGTTTTCAATCAGCCACGCGCTTGATGTACCAAACACAAATTGCCCGTTGGTAATATCCACTTGTCCGCCGCCAAAGTTTTCGGCGTAAATGCCGTATTTGACGGACGCAATAATTTCATCAGGTGAATATTCGCCGTTTGCCATAAAAGTGTTGGTCATTCTCGGCATAGGCGGTGCGGCGTAACTTTCACGCCGTCCATTGCCTGTGAGCGGCATATTCATCGACCGTGCATTCATTTCGTCTTGCATATACGCTTGCAAAACGCCGTCTTCAATGAGCACGGTTTTTTGTGTGGCATTGCCCTCGTCATCAATATTCAGTGAGCCTCGCCGTTGTGGCAAATTGCCTTGATCAATCACGGTAACACCTTTTGCGGCAACTTGTTGTCCGATTTTGCCCGTAAAAACGCTGGTGCCTTTGCGGTTAAAATCGCCCTCTAAACCGTGTCCGACTGCTTCGTGCAGCAACACACCAGGCCAGCCTGAACCCAAAACCACAGGCATATCGCCCGCAGGGGCGGGGCGTGCCGATAAATTGATAATCGCTTGATTGACCGCCGTTTTGATATATTGATTGATGACATCGTCCGAAAAATAATCGACATTCACCCGACCGCCGCCGCCTGCCGCACCGTGTTCGCGTCTGCCGTTTTCTTCGACAATCACGCTTAACGACAGCCGCAACATCGGGCGAATATCGCCGTGCGTTCTGCCGTCCAAGCGTTTGAGCCACACATATTCCATTGCCGACACAATAGACGCATTTACTTCTTTCACACGGTTGTCCATCGCACGCGTAAGCGTGTCGATTTTTTGCAACAGAGCCACTTTATCCGCCGCATTCATCGCGGTTACAGGATTATCTGCCGTATAAATAGAACCATTCAGGCTGCCTGAAACCTTGCCCTGCGTGCGTTGCGACTGCCCATGCGTTACCGAAACCACAGCGGCAGTGGCGTTTTCCAAAGCACGATCTTCGGGATTATCCGCATAAGCAAACGCCGTTTGACTGCCCGTAACCGCACGCACACCAAAGCCACGCCGAGCGGAAAACGACCCCGACTTAACAATGCTCTCTTCCAAATGCCATTGTTCATAAAAACCGCTCTGCACATAAATATCGGCATAATCGGCGCAGGTTGCGGCAATTTTATCCATAGCCACGCTCACCGCCTTTTGCGTAAATTGCGGCGTGTCAAAAATAATATTTTCAGCGTTTTGAGTTAAGGTGTTCATTTTTAATCCTATTTTCTATTTTCAGGCTGCCTGAATAATAATAATGAGGAGTGAGCAGTGAGCAATTAAATGCTATGTCAAGCCTTGCGACTTGACGGATATATTTAATATAACGCTCCGATTATACTTTCAGGCAGCCTGAAAAACATCTGTCATTGCGAGCCGTTATGAAATAACGGCGTGGCAATCCCCTTGTCGTTTAGGTAAATTAAAACGAAATAATTTCAGGCTGCCTGAACAATTTTTAATAAATCCCTTACAGTAACTTTTACAGTAACCTTTACAATAACCTTTTTAATTTTCAGGCAGCCTGAAAGTTAAAATTTTCCATTATCCATTCATTCCCCAAGCCAAAATAATCGTAACCAACCAGTCTTGTTCGTGGCAAGATATGTTGCCGTCAGCGTTGGCAATATTTTTCAGTGCTGCCAAAATACGCTGTTTATCTTCAATAGACAAACGATTAAGTGTTTGTAATAATTGAGATAAATATTCTAATGGAATATTATCACGATAACCTGCTGGCGTTATATTACATAAATGACAAGCGTTATTATAGGCTATGGACGCGTGCCTGCCATGATTAAAATGCGTTGCTGTTAATGAAAATAACGCATTGATTTCATTTATATATTTATCTTTACGCACAGGCGGCAATGGCATAGAAAACATATTCAGGCTGCCTGAAACTGCTGCCGAAACACAATGTTCAAACAGCGTAACCTGCTCATCGGCTTGAATAATATTTTGCAATAACTGTTTGTATTGTTTCATTTTTTCTTCATTCGTTAGATTTAGACGCACATTCGGTAAAGCAATCACCAAAATGGCAAAACGGCGTTCATCAGGCAAATCGTGTTCTAATAATGCTTTGATATTATTATATAATTTTATATCAAACATTTGGGCAATGTCCAAACAAGCACGCTGATTTTGGCTGTGGCGTGCCAACATTGCCACAATCACCGCCGCCGCTTGTTCAGGCTGCCTTGCCGCAAGCAACCAATAAGTTTCGTCCTTAATTTCCGTGCGAATAGCAGCGGTTTCATTCAGATTAGCCATAATGCCCATTGCCACGCCCAAAGAAGAATACGCCGTTCTATTATCTTGGCTTTTATCATTCATCGGCATATCGTCTTCGGTGTCAGGCAATTCACCACGCCAGTTTGGCAGAATTTTTTGAATACGGCGTTCGGTTTCAGGGTGCGTTCGCAAAATCGCAAATTCATATTTTGGATTGCGACCAAACACAAACAATAAATGCTCCAAATTCAATAAAAAAGAATCGGCATACAAAAGATAGGAATATTCGCTGTGCAAACTTTTTTGCAATACAGACGCTAAACCATTTGGATTACGGCTTAATTGCACCGCTGTTGCGTCTATTTGAAAAACATTTTCACGGCAAATAATAGATTTAATCATTTTAGCAGCAAAATGACCTAAATAACCGATTAACCATAATGGCAATAAAGCAACAATAAACCAAATAATTCTTGGATCTTTTGATTGCCAAAATTCTTTTATCAGTTCTGCCATTGCATTATATAAATATTCTAAACCAAATAAAACGCCATAAATTAAAGTATTCAGCCGTGCATAACCGTTAATAATTTGAGCCATACAATAAGACGCAACGCCTTGTAATTCATCACGATTTAATTGTTCTAAACAACCTTTCGTAACACAAATTGACATATCCACAGATTTTAATCCAGCAGCAAAAGCATTAACGGACGGTTCTTTTTCTAATATATAAATTCGTGGCACTGGAATATTTGCAGAAACTGCCATTTCTTCAATCGTATTGCGTAATTGATTTGCACGAAAATGATTAGTATTTTTTAATAAACTTCCACCTGCTGATATTGCAGAATAATGACCATCAGATAATTGTTTTAATTTATGAATAGATTGAATAAAAATTGCAGATAAAATAAAAAAACTAATCGTTATTAAAACAGGTAATGATGTATTATCAGATGTATCATTTGTAAAAATAAAAAACCAATAATTATAAGCAAAACGAAAAGCATAAGTAATAATGATACTTAAAAATATTGACAACAATAAAAACAAAACAACCATAATGCCCGCCTGTCGGCGTGCATGCTTTTGTTGCTGATAAAAATTAATTACCATTGTTTTTCCTTTAATATCAAAATATTTCAGGCTGCCTGAACAAGAATTTTTGTAATCCTTTTACAGTAACTTTACAGTAACTTTTACAATAACCTTTTTAATTTTCAGGCAGCCTGAAAAGTGTTTATTATTCAATCACTTCCCAATATCCATTTTTATCCGCACCCACACGGCGGATTTGTCCGTTTTTCTTTAATTGTGCTATTTTACGGCTAACCGTTCGGCGAGATAGATTTAATTTCTGGGCAAGTTCATCGTATGAAATATCCGCTTTTCCCCTAATCAGTGTCAAAATTGCATTTACAGTGTCATTTGCAGTGTCATTTACAGTGCCAGTATGTCGTTGTACACTGTTCGAAATCATTTCAAGCATAAAATCAATAAAAATGCCTGAATTATTTTCTTTTGTGCTTTGCGAAATGGCTTGGTAATAGTTCGCCTGATTTTGCCAAATCATATTTTCCACAGGCAAATACGCAAATGCTGCATGCCAATCGGCAAGCAGTCGCGTTTGCCAAAAACGCCC
>JAFWTP010000307.1 GCA_017518845.1 Neisseriaceae bacterium | reverse complement strand
TGTGCGAGAAAATCGGCGAGTTGGTGCGTGATAAGGCGATTGAGGGCATTTCCGAAATGCGAGACGAGTCCGACAAATCGGGTATGCGTGTGGTGATTGAACTCAAAAGGGGTGAGAACGCAGGCGTGGTGTTGAATAAACTCTACAAACTCACGCAGTTGCAAGACACATTCGGTATCAATATGGTGGCGTTGGTTGATGGTCAGCCAAGATTACTGAATATCAAACAAATTTTAAGCGAATTTTTGCGTCATCGCCGTGAAGTGGTTACCCGCCGTACGCTGTTTGAATTACGCAAAGCCCGCGAACGCGGTCATATTTTGGAAGGCTTGGCAGTGGCGTTGTCGAATGTCGATGAAATCATCGCCCTGATTAAAGCGTCTGCCACACCGCCAGAAGCAAAAGCCGCCTTGTTGTCTCGTGCTTGGCAATCGGCTTTGGTGGGCGAAATGTTGCACCGCTCACTTGACGATGTGCGTTTGATTAAGCCACAAGGGCTGCCTGAACATTTAGGCTTGCAAGAAAACGGCTATTATCTCTCCGAAGCCCAAGCCCAAGCCATTTTGGATATGCGGCTGCAACGCTTAACAGGCTTGGAGCAAGACAAAATCATTGCCGAATACAAAGAAATCTTGGATATTATCTTGGATTTATTAGATATTTTGGCAAAACGAGAACGAATCAACCAAATTATTCACGATGAACTGGTTGCCATTAAAGAACAATTTGGCGATGCACGCCGCTCTGAAATTGACCCATTTGGCGGCGATATTGATGACGAAGACCTAATCCCAGAGCGGGATATGATTATTACCATGACCCACAGCGGTTACATTAAAACCCAGCCTGTTGATGATTACCAAGCACAGCGGCGTGGCGGACGCGGCAAACAAGCGGCAGCAACCAAAGACGAAGACTTTGTGGAAACCCTGTTTGTGGCAAACACGCACGATTACTTGCTGTGCTTTACGAATCTCGGTCGTTGCCACTGGATTAAAGTGTATCGCCTGCCCGAAGGCGGTCGCAACAGCAAAGGCAGACCGATTAACAATGTCATCAATTTAATGGATAACGAAAAAGTGGAAGCCGTTCTACCCGTGCGAGATTTCCCTGATGACCGCTATGTGTTCTTCGCCACACAAAATGGTATGGTGAAAAAAGTGCGTCTGTCGGCATTTAAAAATGTCCGTAAAGACGGCATTAAAGCCATTACGATGAAAGACGGCGACAGCCTAATCGGAGCGGTTGAAACAGGCGGTTCGGACGATATTATGCTGTTCTCCAACTTGGGTAAAGCATTGAAATTTAACGAATATCACTGGAAACAAAATCAATTAGATGATGATGACAATGCGGACGAAAACGAAGAAGTTGCCGATAACGACAACGATGAAGCCACAGCCAAAGCCAACGGCGTGCGTCCGTCAGGTCGTGGTTCAGGCGGCTTGCGTGGTATGCGGCTGCCTGAAAACGGCAAAATTGTCAGCCTGCTGGTTGCTACTCCTGATAGTGAATTGCAAGTTTTAACCGCAACCCAAAACGGCTACGGCAAACGCACACCGATTGCCGATTACAGCCGCAAAGGCAAAGGCGGACAAGGCATTATTGCCATTGACACAGGCGAACGCAATGGCGAGTTAATCGGAGCGGCACTCGTTAATCCCACAGACGACTTAATGCTGATTACAGACGGCGGCGTGTTAATCCGCACCAAAGTAGAACAAATCCGCGAAACAGGACGAGCCGCACAGGGTGTGCGCCTAATTAACCTTGATGACGGACAAAACTTGGTGAGCATAGAACCGATTGCCGAAAGCGATGAAGAAGACACGGCAGAAGAAGAATTACCTAATGATAACAATAATATAGAATAATTTTTCTATTAAAAAACCCCGTTTCGGGCAGCCTGAAACGGGATTTTTATATATTGTCATTATTTTTTCAGGCAGCCCACTTTCCCCAATCCATTCGATTTTTATCAATCCCTTGCATAATTTATTTTCAGGCAGCCTGAAAATTTCTCTATAATTACCCATTCACCTTTTCAATCAGGAAACAAGATTATGAAGTACATCAGCACGCGTGGTGCATCACCTTTGAAGTCGTTTAGCGAAGTTTTGTTAGCAGGTTTGGCAGAAGACGGCGGTTTGTATATGCCGCAGGAATATCCGCATATTCCTGCTACCACATTAGACAAATGGCGTGATTTATCTTACCCAGAACTGGCGTTTGAAATTATGCGTTTGTTTATGGACGATATTCACGAACCTGTGATTCGTTTTTTGGCAGAAAAAACTTACTGTGCGGAAAATTTCGGCACGGACGAAGTTAAGCCTGTTCGCATGTTAAAAGACGGCGTGCATATTTTGGGCTTGTCGAATGGTCCGACATTAGCGTTCAAAGACATTGCCATGCAGTTTTTGGGCAATGCGTTTGAATATGTTTTGACGCACCAAAAGAAAACGCTGAATATTATCGGGGCGACTTCGGGCGATACGGGCAGTGCGGCGGAATACGCCATGCGGGGCAAACGCGGCATCAAGGTGTTTATGTTGTCACCCGCGGGCAAAATGAGTGCTTTCCAACGTGCGCAAATGTATTCTTTGCAAGACACCAACATTTTCAACATTGCGGTTGATGGTATGTTTGATGACTGCCAAGATATTGTGAAAGCCATTCAAAATGACGCGGCGTTTAAGGAAGAATACAAAGTCGGCACGGTCAATTCAATTAACTGGGCTAGGGTGATGGCACAAGTGGTGTATTACTTTAAAGCTTATTTTGCCATCACTTTTGATAACGATGAAAAAGTGTCGTTCTGCGTGCCGTCAGGCAATTTTGGCGATATTTGTGCAGGGCATGTTGCCAAACAAATGGGCTTGCCGATTGACCGCTTGATTGTGGCAACCAACGAAAACGATGTGTTGGACGAATTTTTCCAAACAGGCATTTATCGCCCGCGTGCCGCTCGTGATGTGGTGGTTACTTCATCGCCGTCTATGGATATTGCCAAAGCGTCTAATTTGGAACGCTTTGTATTCGATTTAGTCCGCCGTGACCCCGAACAGGTGAAAGCCTTGTGGGCAGAAATCGAAGCAGGCAAGCCGTTTGACTTAAAACGCAAACTCAAAGCAATGAAAACATTCTACGGCTTTGATTCAGGCAAATGCACGCACGCCCAACGCATTGAAACCATTCGCCAAGTGTGGGCGGAAGATGAGCAAGTGATTGACCCACACACCGCAACCGCCGTGTATCTCGCTCGCCAAGTGCGGCAGCCCAATGAAAAAATGGTGTGCTTGGAAACGGCACTACCTGCCAAATTTGACGACACCATTAAAGAAGCATTAGGACAAGACTTCGCCGTGCCGCGTCCTGAACACTATATCGGCATTGAAGACAAACTGCAAAAAGTGTTCAATATGCCCAATAATGCCGTGGCTGTGAAAATGTTTATGAAAGAAAATATTTCTTTGTAAAACAATGGGATAAAATATTTCAGGCAGCCTGAAAACCCATTCCGTCATTGCGAGTTATTATCTTAATTTTATAGGGTGGGCATTCTTGCCCACCGCAACGCACTTTCAGGCAGCCTGAAATGAAATTCAACAAACGCAGTGAAATTAAAAACAGTAAATCAACACCATGAACAAAACAGTACATATTTTCACAGACGGTGCATGCAAAGGCAACCCAGGTATCGGCGGCTGGGGGGTTGTGTTGCGTTATGGCGAACACGAAAAACAACTGTGCGGCGGCGTGGCAGACACCACGAATAATCAAATGGAACTCACCGCCGTTATTCAAGGCTTATCGGCACTCAAAAAAGGCTTTTCAGGCAGCGTGATTGTTTATACCGACAGCCAATATGTGCAGAAAGGCATTAGCGAATGGATTTTCAACTGGAAAAAAAACAACTGGAAAACCGCCGCTAAAAAACCTGTTGCCAATCAAGAACTATGGCAAAAATTAGACGAATTATCACAACAATTTAATATTCAATGGCAATGGGTAAAAGGACATAACGGCAACCCCGATAATGAATTAGCCGATAAATTGGCTAATCGGGGCATTGATGAATTTCAGGCAGCCTGAAAACGCTTTCATTGTATCGCTAAATACATTACAATACCCATACAACAGCATAAGATTTGGAGCAAGAAAATGAGTGTAAATTTTAGCGTACGCATTGATGAAAACTTGAAAAAACAATCATTTGCGGTGATTGAAGAATATGGCTTAACGCCATCACAAGTGGTGAAAATGGTGTTTCGCCAAATTGCAAAAACCCACGCCATTCCCCTGTCGTTAAGTTATCAAGCAAATGAACCAAATGAAACAACCAAACAGGCAATTTTGCAAAGTCGTGCAGATTCTGCGGCAGGGAAGTTAGAAACTTACGAAGTCAATTCTGTGGCGGAATTTAATGCCGTAATGGAGAAAATCCGCAATGAGTAAGTTAGAACACAGTAATCAATTCAAACGGGACATTAAAAAACAGCCTGTTGAGTTGTTTATGTCAATAGAATGGACGGAAGTCGTGCAGTGCTTGCTCACCGATACCCCAATGAAAAGCAAGTACCACGACCACGACTTAAAACATAATTGGAAAGGCTCGCGTGAATGCCATATTCGTCCTGATTTGTTGCTGATTTACGAACGCAAAAGCGACCATATTTTATTACAACGAATCGGCACACATTCTGAATTATTTGGATAAATCAATGTCTTACCCTAACCCCAAGCAAATTCACCCCTTAAAATCGGGCTTAAAGAGTGTTACTTACATTCAACCAACCATTACTCGTCCGAATATTATTGTCGGTGAATTTAGTTATTTTGCGGGCGAAAATTTTGAAGCCCAAGTAACGCACCATTATGATTTTATTGGCGATAAACTCATCATCGGCAAGTTTTGCCAAATTGCTGCGGGCGTTGAGTTTGTGATGAATGGGGCAAATCACCCGATGAATGGGGTGAGTACTTTTCCGTTTTATATTTTTGCAGGCTTCCCGCAAACGCCGCCGCCTGTGAATGAACTGCCGATAAAGGGCGATACGGTGGTGGGCAACGATGTGTGGATAGGGCAAAATGCAGTGATTTTGCCAGGCGTGCAGATTGGGGACGGGGCGATTATCGGGGCAAACAGCGTAGTGGGCTGTGATATTCCCCCATACATGATTGCTCTCGGCAATCCCGCTCGTTGCTTACGAAAACGCTTTGACGATGAGTTGATTGATTTATTGTTGCAACTGAAATGGTGGCACAAAGATATAAACGAAATTCAAGCCTTAATGCCGATTTTGTCAGAGACGGATAGCGAGAAAATAAAACAGGAAATCAAGAAGTTAATTTGATTTTTTATCATATAAAAGGCTTTTTAGGCTGCCTGAAACTTTCAGGCAGCCTGAAAAGCACAAGCGTTTAAAAACATTTATAATAATGCCCTTACCATAAGGAGATAGCAATGTCATTTCGTTTTTCACGCACATTTACCGCTATTATCATGGCTTTGGGGTTTTCAGGTAGCCTTTATGCCCAAGAAACAGGGCAAGAAATGCCTGCCAAAGTTTCCAAAGAAGTTACTCAAGAAGTGCCCATCAAATCATCGGTTTTGAAACCCGATAATACGGAACGCTTTGAAAAAATTGAAAATCGGGCGAATTTGCTGCATAAAATGATTTTATCAGAAATGATATTGCAAAAAGGCGGCACGGCGGAAGCGTTGGCGGTTTATGCCTTAATGTTAAACCAAGAAAAACGCCCTGAACTTGCCGAACGCGGTATGCAAATTGCTTTGGATAAGGGCGTTATTCCGCTCTCGCAGGGCTTTCAAAAGAAATGGCAGGAATTTGAACCTAATCCCACATTTGCTCAAAAACGCATGGCGTGGGAGCAGTCGGTGGCGATGAAAGACACACAGCAAGCCGTTGCCGACTTTCCGCAACTTTTAAAAGACGCACCTGACGAAGAACACCCCAAAATGTTTTTGAAATTAGGGCAATTAGCCCTGCGGGATATTCAGGGAGCCAAACTGTTGGCGAACGATATGCACAAAATTTGTATGCAATATCCAAATATGCCCGAAGCGTCTGTGGCAGATACGCTGTATGCGGCGATTGCGGACAACAAGGCAAATGCGGTAGCGGCTCTAAAACGCTTGTCGGTGCAGGCAGAACCTGATTATCCTGTGGTGGTTACGCTGGAATTATTGTCTCGTTATGCTCCAAATATTTTGGACGAATTTTTTAATAAAAATCGCCCCAAAGATTTATCTTATTTTTGGCAAAATTTATATATCGAATCTTTGGTGCGTCAAAAAAAATACGATCATGCTCAAAAATTAGTTTCGCAACAATTAGATAAAAATCCAAACGCTGTTTTATATATGCAGGCAGGTTATATCTCTTTGTTAAAAAAAGAACCTACGGCAAACTCATTAAACTTTTTTGATAAAGCCTACGCAATCGGCAATAAAAACGAACAAAGCCGCACCGCCCTATTTGCCAGTATCGGTGCATTACAAAATAATGACCCTGATACGGTTAAAAAATGGGTGAATAAAATTCATGATGGCGATTATGATTACGATAAATTATCCATTCAAGCGTCATTAGCAGATAATGATAAACAATGGGATAAAATGGGCGAAGCGTTAGAAAAAATAGAAAAATTAAACACCAAACGCGGACGCTTTTTTAATGAAGAATCATATATCCGTATGAAAGTAAAACATATTTCATACGGTCAAGAACCTGAAAAAGCCTTAAAAGAATTAAGCGAAAAAATTGAACAAGCGGAAAAAACGCCACATTTTGATGAATGGGTGAAAAGCGTTTTATATCACGCACGCGGCACGCTATATGCCGACAAAATGCGACAATTCGACAAGGCGGCGGCTGATTTAGAAAAATACTGGCAGTTTGACAAGGACGAC
>JAFWTP010000306.1 GCA_017518845.1 Neisseriaceae bacterium | reverse complement strand
CTTGTTCGGCTGCAGAATAACTGAAATACTGGAATATAGCCAACCCGAAGATTAGAATGCCGTGTATAAGAAGTTGCCATTTAATGCCTACGGGCGAAATGAATGGCAGATAATTCATAAACAATACAAGCGCAATCGCCACAATTGAATAGACATTGAGCGACATAAGATTGATTCCCAACGAGCCAATCCACGCATCGCTTTCGTCGCTGCTGCGGTCCCAACGCACAAACAATATCCACACAAAAGTCACGCATGCGAGTGTGCACACTATTCCGTTCAACCACAGAATGTTATTGGGCAAATCACCCCTAAACAGCAGCAACAGGGCAATAATCAGAACTTCACCCAAAAGCGCTGCAAAAACCGCAAAGAATTTTTTCATATTCATAACTATTGACGTTTAAAACCACACGACGGACAAAAAACAGTTGAAGGTTGTAGGTGTGCCCCGCAACGTGGACACGTATTGGGGTCGGCGGCTGCCGCAGGCGTACCGCAGACACTACAAAAAGCGGCTCCATCGGGCAATTGTGTTCCACATTTGGCACAAACATTTGCAACACTATTTCCCGCACTGCCCAGTTGCGCACCGCAACTCACGCATCGTTTTGCATTCTTGCTGTTATCGGCGCCACAGCGCGGACACGGATTATATTCTGTGCCGCAGTAAGGGCAAAAACGTTCGGTTGCCGCACGTTTTTTTGAGCAATTTGAACAGTATATTGTTTTTACACGATTTGGTTGTGCAAAAGAAGACGCCGCACCTTGCGGATTAGCATTTTGCGCTCCGCCCTGCGCACCAAATGACGGCTGATTATACTGCGGGTTAATCATTCCTCCGCCCATCGAGCCCTGCATATTATTCATCATATTCAACGCCATCAGGCTACCCAAAAGACCACCGCCACCTTGACCGCCAGCCATATTGCCGATTTGACCGATTGTGTTGTTTGCCAAATCAAAGGCTTTTTCCTGTTGCCAAGTTCGACCTGTCAGTTTAAATGCCGCTTGTTGAGTAATGGCTTCGCTTATTTCCTTTCCTTCTTTTGTATTTGTATCAATTTCAATCGCTTCAATATAGAACTTCAGCATATCAATGCCGTAATTGTTCCAAAACGGTGATATATTAACTCTTAGGTAATCCTGCAAATAATCAAAATAGCCTGAAATCTGTTTATATCCAATATGATTTTCAATCATATACCTCTGAATGGCCGATTTTGCCTTAGACGTAAATTCACCTTTAGCCTGTCTTGTCAAATCCGATTCTGTAAACTCAGCCTTTTTCCCAACCATATTAATCAGAAACCGTTCAGCATCAACAACCTGAACGCCATATTTTCCGCTAACGCGAAGCGGAATTGTTGTGTCGAAATCGGGGTCGTGAATTGGAAGTTTATCGAAATCCCAACTCAAATCGGCGGGAATCAGTTTGTTAACAAACCAAACTTCCGCAGTAAAAGGATTTTTTTTGTTAAACGGGACTCCAAAAAGTTTACTCAAATACGGTATGTTTTCTGTACTCAAAGTGTGTTTTCCTGGACCAAACTTTCCCATCAACTCTCCCTTTGCAAAAAGAAAGGCTTCCTCTGATTCCCGAACGATTAATTGAGCGTTTGTACTCAAATTGGTTTCAGGGAAACGCCAGGCAAAAACAAAGCCGCGGGAATTTCCATAATTAGATTGAACCAAATCAATAGCCTTCATATCGTACCTATTTTATATAGTATCGTGTGTTTAATTATAGGGCAAGTTTTATCAGTGTGACATAAAAACGGCCACAACAGCAATGATTACTATCACTATGGAAATTGCAAGAGCAAGTCTCTTTATACGCTTTTTCCTATAATAACTCTTTGGTCGATTTTGAAATTTATGCGGAATTCCCGCAGCGCTTTCCTCTATGCGTAACACCTGAACTAATTCTTGAATTTTTCTATCTATGTTAGCACGTTCTTCAGCATTGGATTTTCTGAGTTTTTTTTCCAATGCATATATTTCTTCTCTCATTCCTTCCGCTCTTGCTTCAATGTCTTGAATGTTTTCATCTTTTAACTCGGCTCTTCTCTCCTCAACTTTTTTATGGAATTCTTCTCTTTTTTCCCGTAATTGTGCTTTGAGTTTCTCCCGACGTTCTTCATTCTTTTCGGCACTTGAAATTGAAATCGGTAATTCTGCCATAATGCACTTAATTTTAAGTTGTTAATTACTTTATTTAACTCAATATATAACACAATATAAGTAAGCCCACTATTACACCTATAATTATCTTTATGATTCTCCATATTCTACCCAAACATCCTAAATTTTCAGATTTGTCATCATAAGCGTGCTTACTTGTCTCACTCGCTTCAGCCTCGTGTTTACACTGATTCGAACAATAATGTTTGTTGAACCCCAATAATATTCCCAATAATCCACCACCAGAAACACCACCATTATCTGGTATTTTTCTACCACACCAATCGCATCTTGCCATAGTAATTCGTTTTAAGTTTATAAATCATTTAAAATTCACATCCTAAAACTACTCACATCGCCGCCACAGCCTTAACACCTTACCGTCAAAATTGTTGACGGTTTGCGTCAAAGTTACTGACGGTCTAAGTCGTTTAATTCATTAAGGAAACGGGCAACTTTTGCGGCTTTACCGCTATCTAAATCGGTGATATTCAAATTTATGCTGATTGAATGCGAAGGGGAATCTTGATTTATTTCGCAATGAATTGCAATATCGTTTAAAAAGTTATGATTCAAGGCTTTACAAACGGCAACGAGTTGCTTAACATCAATGGTGCTGCGTTCGAAAATGGAATAGACATTTGGTCGTCCGCAGTTTATGCGCCGCGCAAATTCGGCCACGCTCAAACCGCTCTCGTCGAAAACGGATTTAATTAGTTGCCCAATGTGAAGATTCTGTTGCGTGGCCATTGCGTTATCGGTTTACAATAAAAAAGCGTGGAAATAACTACTTGTCTAACACTCGGGCTTCCACACCCACACATTCCGACAAGTATTCCACGCCATCTCACAATGGCACAATGGAAACTTATTCTTGAATGTGTGTCATAAAATGACGATTGTGGAAGTTTGAGTGTCAAGAATAGCCTCTAATCGCTATTTATAATATGTTATATCAATATTTTACTTCATTCACTATTGTTTATACGTTTTATACAATCAAATCCGCACCAATAATTGCGGTTCGGGTTTGCACAAACTTACAAAAGAATATCTGATTTTGCAGCAACGGCTGCGAATTTGGAATCGGAAAATAAAAAATGGCCCTGATTTTTCAGGGGCAAAGAGTTTTATTCGTTGCCCTTTCAGGGCGCTTGCGGTGATTGTAACATTTTCCTGTGGCGCCGCTTCGCTTTGCCATAGGCTATTTTAAGTTGCGCTTTCAGCGCGAAGTTGACAGTTGAATTTTCATTATATGGCGCCGATTCGCTTTGCCTTTGACTATTATCAGTTGCCTTTTAGGGCGATATTGTTGTAAATCAATAATTTGAACGGTGCCAAAAACAGAAACGCGCTGAAAGCGCAAATCAAGACAGCCCAACGCAAAGTGCACGAAGAATGAGTGCACGGCACGTTGGGTTATAGGCGGAAGTGTAATTGGCGCGCTGAAAGCGCAACTCAATCTGTCCACAAATACCGCTCGTCATAATCAATGTTATATTGCTTCAAAACAACAGCAACTCTTCTTTAAACGAAGCCTTTTTGTGGTGATTCTTCTGATTCTGAATGTAATTGAATGTTTTGTCGTACAACGACGGACTGACTGAAAAAATTCCATATCCGCTTTG
>JAFWTP010000305.1 GCA_017518845.1 Neisseriaceae bacterium | reverse complement strand
TCAAAACATTAACGAATTTAGAAATATCGCTGCTGCCGAATTTTGGATCAGGCAGAACTTCGCGTTTGGGGACTTCTCTGCGTCTTGGCATTTTTCAATTCCTTCTATTCAGTTGAGTGGCTTCGCCACTCGCAGGCAACTATGTGTTTTCAGGTTGCCTACTTACTCGACAGCGTTCAGGCTGCCGACAGGTTAATCAAATAAAGTAAATACACAGTCATTTTATTCAAACATATTCAAAGCGTTGCGGTATCAATAATACAAACAAGGCTCTAATACACAAGAATATTTTGACTATTAGATTATTTTGGGCGTTTTGCACCGTATTTAGAACGAGCTTGTTTGCGGTCTTTCACACCTGCGGTATCCAAAGAACCACGCACGGTATGATAACGCACACCTGGCAAGTCAGGCACACGACCACCACGCACCAAAACCACACTGTGTTCTTGCAAGTTATGACCTTCACCGCCGATATACGAAATCACTTCATAACCGCTGGTGAGTTTCACTTTGCACACTTTACGCAACGCAGAATTTGGTTTTTTCGGCGTTGTCGTATAAACGCGGGTGCAAACACCGCGTCTTTGCGGACACTGTTCCAACGCAGGCACTTTGCTTGCATAAACAGGAGTCTGCCGTCCTTTACGGACTAACTGGTTGATTGTAGGCATTTTTTTAAGTTCCCATATATGTTTAAGACAAAACACGGCGTATTTTTACGCCGTAAAATCGTACGATTATATCAAAATCAAAAAGAATGTCAAGACGCATTCAGGCTGCCTGAAAAATTTAACTACGCTGATTTTTCGTTATAATAGGTGTCTTTCATTTCGCTTTCATTTTTATTTCACACAATGACACACCCTATTTTTTTACCCGATGAACACGCTACGCTTGATTTTGCGAATATGTTTTCAGGCTGCCTGAAAAAGTTTAGGCTGCCTGAAAATGGTTTGACAATTTATTTAGACGGTGATTTAGGGGCAGGTAAAACCACATTTGTGCGTGGTGTTTTGCGGGGTTTGGGGTTTTTGGGGAATGTGAAAAGTCCCACTTATTCTTTGTTGGAAGAATATTACCTGCCCTGCGGTTTAACTGTGCAACATTTTGATTTATATCGTTTTTCATCACCAGAAGAATGGACTGACGCAGGGTTTGATGATTTGGACACACACGCCATTCGCCTGATTGAATGGGCAGATAAAGGCGGTGATTATCCGCCGCCTGCGGATATGACGATTGCGTTTGTTATGCAAAATACGGGCAGAATGGTTACAATCACCGCTTTAAGTGATTTGGGTAAGGATTTATTTTCACAATGGCAAATATCTCTCGGCGAAAATTGATGACTTCTGCGGCAGGCACGCTTCTGCTGTCGCTTGTGCCTGTGTCTGCACATTCGGCAGAACAGGCAAAATTTGTTGCCGTGCGTTATTGGCCTGCCAACGCTTATACACGCATTACTTTGGAATCGTCCTTGCCCGTGCAGCACGCTTTTTCATTAGAACAAAATCCGCAACGCCTTGTTTTGGATATAAAAAATGTGAAATTGCAAGGTGTTTTGGAGTCGCTCCCTGCCAAAGTGTTAAACCGCGACCCGTATGTGAAAAAAATTCGTGTGGCACAGCATAATGCTGCTACGGTTCGCATTGTATTGGATTTGAAAACCGCCGTTGAACCGCAAATTTTCACGCTCGCTCCTGTGGCAAATTTTAAAAATCGCTTGGTGGTGGATTTGTATCCTGCGTCTGTGGCAAGCGATGAAGACCCACTCATGGCTCTATTGCAAGATTATCGGCGGGGCGATATTAGCACGGACGGCACAAATGCTCATCAAACCACACAATCAGACGATATTTTGGGCGATAAAATCAAAGATATTTTGGCACAGGATAATCAAAAAAATAAACAAAAACAAAAGGGTATCAATCATTATCAACGCAAAAAACGCCGCATTATTGTGGTGTTAGACCCAGGACACGGCGGCGAAGACCCAGGTGCGGTGGGAGCAACAGGCTTAACCGAAAAAAGCGTGGTGTTGTCGATTGCCCGCGAAACCCGCAAATTGTTGGAAGCCAAAGGCTACAAGGTTTATATGACCCGCAACGAAGATGTGTTTATCCCCCTGCGAGTTAGGGTTGCCAAAGCACGGTCGGTGAAAGCGGATATTTTTGTCTCCATACACGCAGACGCGTCTCCCAAAACAACCGCACGCGGCACGGGCGTGTTTGCGTTAAGCCAAAAAGGAGCAACCAGCGAAGCCGCTCGCTATTTAGCCAACACACAAAACGCTGCCGACAGCATTGGTGGTGTGGTTGAAAAAGTGGGCAATAAAATGGTGGATAACACGCTGTTTGACTTAACCCAAACCGCCACCATTAACGACAGCCTTAAATTAGGTAAAATTGTATTAAATTTATTAAGTAAAATCAATAAATTACATCAAGGAAAAGTCGAACAAGCCGCATTTGCCGTGTTAAAAGCCCCCGATATTCCGTCTATTTTGGTGGAAACGGCGTTTATTTCTAATCCGATTGAAGAACAAAAATTGGCAGGACAAAAATTCCGCACACAATGTGCCCGTGCAATTACCGAAGGCATTGATACTTATTTTAGACAAGGTGCGGCGTTAAGGGCGTGAAATCAGTGAGCAGTGAGCAGTTAGTAGTGAGCAGTTGTTTCGTTTTGCCTTGCGGCAAAACGGATTATGTTTAGATAACGCTTCGATTATTCTTTCAGGCTGCCTGAAAGGCTTATCGAAGCATTATCTTTTAAAAAATATCTGTCAAACCGCAGGTTTGACATAAAACCCATTGATCATTACTCACTGCTAACTGAATAAAAATGTTGCAAAAATGGTCTTTTTGGGCTATTTTTTCTTTTAATCTATATCAATACTTTGACATTTCTCAATAATAAGCCCATAATGGGCGGGCGAATGTTACCTGAAAACGGTAACTCGTTTTTTTGGCATACGGCCAAAATAACACCTGTTTAAATTAGTTAAGGAAGAAACGAATGAAAAAAACCGCTCTCGCTTCTTTGTTGGTATTGGCGTTAGCCGCCTGCTCACAAAGCGAACAAGTATCTCAACCCGCTCCTACTGAAAACACTGCTGTGGAAGTGATTGAAAACGCTGCCCAAGCAACTGGTGAAGCCGTACAAGACGCAGCACAAGCCACAGGCGAAGCCGTGCAAAACGCTGCCCAAACCGCTGGCGAAGCCGTACAAGATACAGCCGCTAATGTGGTTGAAGCAGGTAAAGAAGTGGCTACTGATGTTGCCCAAGCCGCAGGCGAAGTGGCACAAAATGCAGCTGACGCAACGCAAAACACTGCAAATGCGGTAACAGAAGCCGCTGGCAACGCCGCAGAAGCCGTTAAAGAAACCGCAACAGACGCGGCAAATGCTGCCGCTGACGCTTTGGCACCAGGTTTGCCAAACGAACCCACTGAACCTATGGCTCCACCGCCTGCACAATAATATGCGATTAGGTTGATAAAAATTGCCCTGTTTTTCAGGGCATTTTTTGTAGCAAACCGTTTTCAGGCAGCCTGAAACGCTTTGTTTCTTAAAATATAGTCAATTCAGACCAAAAACAGGCAAGGCGGCGAAGCCGCAGATAGTACAGATAATACAGCAAGGCGAGCCAACGCTGCATGATTTTGGTATGAATTGACTATAATATGCTACAATAGCCCACAAATTCATTTGGAGAGTGTTATCAAATGTATTTTAATCACAACCTGCAACTACCCTACTCTGTTCAACCATGAAAAACGCTGAACGCTTTACCGACACCATTTCTGCTGTAATTTCTCCCGAAGCGGTGGAAATTGAACTGCGTCCAGCGGGCGTGTGGGTTCGCACAAGGGCGTTTTTATTGGACTGGGTTATTCGTGTGATTTTGTCGATTGTGGCGTTTTTTGTGTTGTCGATATTGGCAAAATTATCGAATGGCGTGGCAAATGGTTTATTTTATATTGCCATTTTTTTGATTTATTGGCTGTATCCTGTGTTGTTTGAAGTGTTTTGGCACGGTCAAACGCCTGCCAAACGAATGTTTGGTTTGCGTGTGGTGCAAGATAATGGCACGCCTGTTTCTTTTACGCAGTCTTTAATTCGCAATTTAATGCGAACCGCCGATATGTTGCCTTATGCTTATGGTTTGGGCATGAGTGTAATGTTGTTGCACCCACAATTTAAACGATTGGGCGATATTCTTTCAGGCAGCCTTGTGATTTATACTGATGAACCGAAGATAAAAATCAATAAACAAGTTTTTGTTGGCGTTAAGGCAATTCGTCCGCCGATTGCATTAACGCGTGATGAACGCTTGTCTTTGATTTTATTTATGGAACGCCTACCACATTTATCGGTTGCACGACAACAGGAATTAGCCGATGAATTATTGCGAAACAGCGATATTCCTGCCAATGAAAGCATTGAAACATTAAAATCTTGGGCGAAGTTTTTAATCAGCGATAGGCGAAATTAAAAAATGAAACAGTTTGAATTTGAACAACGCTACGAATTATTCTGGCAAGAGTTTGCGGCTCAAATTGAAGCGGCGGAACGCAATCAGTCGCTTGATGACGCACGCCATTTTACGCAACGCTATCGCCAGTTGTGCCGCCAAACCATGCAGGCGGCAAATCGTGCCTATTCGCCGTCTTTGGTGGAAGATTTAAACCGTCTCACCGCTCGTGCTCATCAGGTGTTGTATCGCTATCGTTCCCCCGCTTTGCCTAAATTTTTACAGTGGCTGAAAACCGATTTACCGCGTCAAGTGCGTGCTGAAAAAACGGTGGTGATTTGGTCGCATATTTTGTTTTATGTGCCATATATTGTGTTTTTTGTGCTGTGTGCGATTTTTCCGCATTGGGCAAATGACTTACCAGGTGTGGATTTGGCACGCGTGCAAGAAATGTATCAGGATATGGCAAACGATACGATGAACAACGAAACACGCGAACGCTCGATAGACGCCATGATGTTTGGCTTTTATATTTTTAATAATATTGGCATTGCGTTCAAAGCGGTGGGCAGTGGCTTTTTGTTTGGTATAGGCACGATTTATATTTTGGTGATGAACGGCTATATGATGGGGGCGATTGAAGGGGCAATGTTGCACGCAGACCCGCAAGTTGCCGCGAATTTTTTCGGTTTTATTGGGGCACATGGTGCGTTTGAACTCACAGGCATTGTGTTATCAGGTGCGGCGGGCTTACGCATTGGCTTGGCTTTGCTGGCACCACAGGGTTATTCTCGCTTGGACGCTTTGAAAATTCAGGGCAAAAAAGCCAGTCAGTTAATTGCCGCCGCCTTTTTCTTTTTATTTATTGCCGCCATTTTGGAAGCGTTTTGGTCGTCTAATACGCTTTTGTCGCCCTATTTCAAAATGGCTGTGGCGTTTTGTTTGTGGGTGGCGGTGTATGCGTACTTACTGTTTGGGGGGCGACAAAAATGAGCGGACAAGTGCGTTTTCGCCGCAGAAGTGCGTGGGAATCTGCCGATTTAGGCGTGAGCATGGTGGCACGCCGTCCGTTTTTTTATTTTTTCTTGCAATTTTGCTTTCTGTTACCGATTTACGCCTTGATTTCATTGCCTTTTTATAATAATCCCACTTGGGTATTATTTATTTTATGGTGGTTAAAACCTGCGTTTGAAGCAGGTTTGGTGCTTGCCTTATCCAAACAGGTTTTTGGTGAGCCTTTGCAGTTTTCAGGCTGCCTGAAAGACGCATGGCGGTCTATTTGGCGGTATCGCCTGATAGGTGATTTACTGTGGCGGCGGTTTTCCTTGCGGCGTGCGGTGATTTTGCCTGTAACCGTATTGGAAAAAGTCAAAGGCAAAGAACACGCCAAACGCCGCCGCGAAATTGGCTATAAAACCGCTGCCCAAAGCGGCTGGCTGACTTTTTTCGGAGCCCATTTTGAAAGCATTTTGCTGTATGGTTTTCTATTGGCATTGGGCTGGCTGTTTTTCTCGCCCAACGCTCATTTTGAAGTTGATCCTGACGGATTATTCGATAATTTGTCGGAAATAGGCAATTATTTTTTCATCACCCAAACCCACTGGTCGTGGCATATTGTTAATTTTTTGTATTTAGTCATTTTGGCGTTTTGGACTCCATTTTTTGTAGCGGCTAATTTTTCTATTTATTTACAAGCCAGAACCGAAAATGAAGCGTGGGATATTCGTTTATCTTTCAGACAATTAGCCAAACGATTATATAAAGTTTCGGTGCTTATTTTAACACTATTTTTATTTTCAGGCAGCCCCTCTAATACGGCATACGCCGAAACACCGCCTAATAAACAACAAGTGGAACAAGTGCGAAAAGAAACAATCGGTGCAAAACCTTTTGTGCATTTGGATACGCGTAAAAATTGGCATAAAAACAATAAAAAAGCAAAAAAAGAAGAAGAAAATCAAACGCCGTCTTTTTCGTGGGTGTTGTTTGCTAAATCCTTAATGTGGGCGTTGGGTATTGCTTTGGTGGGCGTGGTGTTGTATTTGCTGTGGCGTTATGTTTTTCCACAAGCGGTTGATAATAAAAATAAAAAAATAAAAACACCTGAAAAAATTTTCGGCTTGGATATTCGTGAAGACAGGCTGCCTGAAAACCCAGCCGCCGCTGCACTGAATTTATTTGACACTGACCCGCGTGCGGCTTTGTCCTTGTTATATCGTGCGGTTTTGGCTCATTTGGTTCATCGTGAAAAATTGGTTTTAAACAGCAGTATGACCGAGCAAGAAGTCTTAAATCTTGTGGAAAAACAACGCCCTAATGTGGCGATGTTGGTTGAAAAAATCACCCGTTCGTGGATTTTCACAGCCTACGCCCACATTCTGCCTGACCGTGCCACAATGGACGATTTATGCCAAAATTATGCGGCATTAAGTTTCAGGCAGCCAGAACTTGGAGAAATGCAATGAATAAACGCATTTTATCCTTTGTTGTCATTGTATTAGTCATTATCGGCTTAATTGCCGCTTGGTTTGTTTATCAATACAATCACGCCGAAACCGAATATTATTGGCGTGATAAAACGGAAGCGATGAAAAACAATAAAGCAGGTTATTATGCTTTATCGCAATTTTTGCAAAAACAACACAAAAACACACCTGTTTTATATGTGAAAAGTATGAAACAATTTGAAAAATTTAGTCAAAAAAATAAAAATAATGCTATTTTATTAGTGGGTTCAGCGAATAATCGTGGTGATTTTGGCAATGATAATGTAGATATTTTATTCAAATGGGTGGAAGACGGAAACCATTTATATATCAGACAAAATAAATATATTAACCAAAAATTGGGTTTGGAATTTAAATCTGTTCCTGAAATTAAAAAGAATTTTTCTGTTAAAACAACAACAGAAAATAAAGAAATTCAGGCAGCCTGCCAACAAGAATATAATTCTTTGCAACAGTATAAAAAATTTGGATATTCTGTGGATAACGATTTTGTAAAAAATTGTTCCAATAATTTATCAATGATGGTGCTGCCTGAAAATAATCAACCGATATTTATTTTAGAAACGGATATTCAAAAAATAGATGAAAAAAACTTATGGGGTTTTGATATTAGCAAAACGCCTAATATTATTTCAGTGGCAAAATATCCTAATGATATTGCAACTATTGTACGAGTTAAAAAAGGTAAAGGTACAATTACTGTTGTGGGTACTTATGAATTATTTTCGCATCCTGAAAAACCCATAGACGCGGAAAAAATTCACTTAAACCGTTTTGATAATGCTTATTTTGCCGCTTATTTAACACAAGACAAATCGAATATTTATTTAATGTCGCCCAAAGGTGGCAATAAACATTCGGGTTTGGATAAAAATTTCCCTGCGTGGTTGCAGTTATTGCAAAAATACCCCTTGCCGACAATTTTATTTGCCTTGCTGGTTATGTTAGCCATTTGGCAGCAAATCAAACGCTTGGGCGGCAAACGGCGGTTAGATGAACGCAACACGCGTCCGATTTCTGCCCATTTTGCCGCACAAGGCAGATTGATTGCCCACAATAAGGAAGAATATGCCTTGCTTTGCGAATGGCGAAATGAATTATTGCAAGAATGGCAACGCAAATTCGGCACAGTTTCAGCCACACGGCAAACCACTGTATTATTAGCGAAAAAATTAAATGTTGCCGCAGACGATATTGAACTGTGGCTCTCCCCCATACCGCAAAACTTGCGGACAGGCGATTTATTGCGTTTTGTTCGCAGTCATCAACGATTAAGGAAAAAACAAAATGAATAGCGAAAACAATGTTCAGGCAGCCTTTGAAACAGCCAGTCAAATGTTGCAACACATTCGTGAGCACCTAAATAGCGTGATTATTGGGCAATCGTCCGTGATTGACCAGTCTTTGGTAGCACTCATTGCAGGCGGTCATATTCTTTTGGAAGGCGTGCCTGGCACGGGCAAAACGCTGTTAGTGCGTGCGTTAGCAAAAAGTTTTGGCGGCACATTCAACCGCATTCAATTTACACCTGACTTAATGCCGTCCGATATTACAGGCAGTTATTGGTTTAACGGCAAGGAACAAGTGTTTGTGTTGCGGCAAGGTCCGATTTTTGCCAATTTGCTGTTGGCGGACGAAATTAACCGAGCACCTGCCAAAACGCAAGCCGCTCTGTTGCAGGTGATGCAGGAAAATGCGGTGTCGTTAGACGGCAAAACGCATTCTGTACCGCAACCCTTTATGGTGTTGGCTACGCAAAATCCGATTGAGCAAGAAGGCACTTATCCCCTGCCCGAAGCCCAATTAGACCGTTTTATGTTCAAGGTTTTAGTGGATTATCCCGAACGAAATGACGAAGTGCGTTTGGTCGAAGCCGTCAGTGCCGCTCACAACAACGATTTATTGGCAAATTTGAGCGACAAACCCTTGTTTTCACCCAATGAAATCAGCCAAGTGCAAATGTGTGCCAACAAAATCACCGCTGACCATAATATTATGGATTACGCTGTGCGTTTGGTGCGTGCCACAAGAGCATCTTACGGCTTATCAGTGGGAGCAGGACCCAGAGCAGGTATAGCCTTGGTGAATGGTGCCAAAGCCCACGCCATGCTTAACGGTATGCCTTTTGCCACGCCCGATAATATTAAAGCGGTGTGTTTGCCCACTTTGCGTCATCGTGTGCGTTTGTCGATTGAAGCCGAAATGGCAGGGCAAACCATAGACGAAATTTTGCAAGAAATCATCAACCAAACCGAAACGCCACGCCAATGAAACCCCGTCTGCCCTTAATTTTGCTGATTGCCTTTTTGTTTGTTATCGCAACGATTGCAAGCGTGTGGCAAATGGTTGAAAAACAACCCATCACAGCCTTTCATCAGGCGGTGTGGCTGTTATTGGTCATTGTCATTTGGACAGCATTGGCAGATTATTTACTTTCACGCAAAAAAAATATCGTGAAAATCCAACGCATTCTGCCGCAAAATATCATATTAGGCAAAGATACACAGGTGAAACTCATCATCACTTCAACTGACCCCAAGCAAAAACAACCCTTGCCCATTACTGTGGACGATTGTCTGCCGCCTGATTGGACAACCGACACGCCTGAAATCACAACCGAGTTACTGCCGATGTCGCATTACGGCGTAGAAATTTCATATACGGCAATACCTTTATTGCGGGGTGAAACCCATTTTGGCGGCACGGATTACGCACTGCCGTCTCGTTTTGGTTTATGGCAAATGATTTTCAGGCAGCCTGAAAGCGATGATACACCGATTAAAGTGCTGCCTGATTTTGCCGATATTTACGGTGCAGATTTAATGAGTTTTCGCCGCTGGTTACAAATGGTTGGCGTGAAGAAAAATATCAGACGCGGCGAAGGACAAGACTTTTTTCAATTACGCGATTTTATAGACGGCGACAACATTCGCCACATTGACTGGAAAGCCACAGCCCGCAATCATCGCCCGATTGTGCGACAATTTCAAGACGAAAAAGACCGTCAAATTGTGTTTTTATTAGACTGCTCCTACGAAATGCAAGCCCTAACAGACGGCAAAAGCATACTTGACCACGCTTTAACCGCCCTACTCTTGTTATCTTATACCGCCACGCATCACGGAGACGCAGTGGGCTTGATGACTTGCAACGCCGATGACGAACGCTTTATTCCGCCTGCCAAAGGTGTTGCCCAAGTGTCGCAACTCATCAACCACATTTACGATATTGAACCCACACGCCAAGTATTTGATTTAGAAAACGCAGTCGAACGCTTACTTCATCAACAAAAACGCCGTGCGTGGATTATCATCATCACCACATTAGACAACGACAACGCCCAAGACAACATTGTGTTGTTCAAACGCCTGCAAAAACACTTTCCCATACTCACCGTAGGCTTACGCACGCCTGCCGCACAAGAAATTATCCACACCCCCACAGAAAACGCCGAACAAGCCCACACCTATATCGGTGCAAAATGCCGCTTGGACGATGAATTAACCGCAATCAAACAATTGACCGCCGCCAAAATCCCCTGCTTGGCAACCTACCCCAATCAACTGACGGCAGAGTTGATTAACCATTATTTGAATAGAAAGAAAAGCGGGGCGTGGTAGTTGAAACAGTGGGCAGTGAGTAGTGAGCAGTGGATTTTTCGTTTTGCCTTGCGGCAAAACGGCTGTATAGTCAGATAACGCTTCGATTGTGCTTTCAGGCTGCCTGAAAAAAAATATCGAAGCATTATCTAAATATATCCGTCAAGCCATAGGCTTGACTTAATAATTTCTCATTGCTAATTGCTCATTGCTCATTGCTAATTGTTCATTGCCTTTCAGAAATCGTTTATAATTTATCTTTTTGCCGACAAGGAAAATACAATGCTCAAAGAAATTCAAAATACCGCCGAAGAGAAAATGAAAAAATCGGTTGAAGCCTTAAAAACCAATCTTGCCAAAGTGCGGACTGGGCGGGCTCATACGGGTTTGCTTGACCAAGTGAAAGTGGATTATTACGGTTCTGATGTGCCTGTATCGCAAATTGCCAATGTAACCTTGTTAGACGCACGCACCATTAGCGTCAAGCCATATGAGAGCAATATGACAGGTGCGATTGAAAAAGCCATTCGCGATTCTGATTTGGGCTTAAATCCGTCTGCAATGGGCGATTTAATTCGTGTGCCGATGCCTATGCTCACCGAAGAACGCCGCAAAGACTTAATTAAAGTGGTGCGACACGAAACCGAAGAAGCCCGCGTTGCCGTGCGAAATATCCGCCGCGATGCCAATAATGAGTTAAAAAACTTATTGAAAGATAAAGAAATTTCCGAAGACGACAACCGCCGTGGCGAAGAAGGAATCCAAAAACTCACCAATCAATACATTGCCGAAATGGACAAAATTTTGGAAGCCAAAGAAAAAGATTTAATGGAAGTGTAAAGTAGGGTGGGTTTCCAACCCACCACAACGCCAACGGCGTTGGTGAAAAAACATTTTCAGGCTGCCTGAAAAAAATCCCATTGAAAAACAATGGGATTTTTAATGCAAAAAACAACCTACGCCCCTTTTTTATGCTGATTTGCCGCTTTGATAAACGCGATAAACAGTGGGTGTCCTTTTTTGGGTGTGGAAGTAAATTCGGGGTGAAACTGGCAGGCGAAAAACCATGGGTGATTCGCTAATTCAATGGTTTCGACCAAGCGTTCTTGTCCGACCGACACGCCGCCGACAATTAAGCCTGCGTCTATTAACTTCGGCAATAAATCGTTATTGACTTCATAGCGATGACGGTGTCTTTCTTTGATTTGACCTGCACCGTAAATGCGTTCGGCAAGGCTGCCTGAAAGCAATTCGCAGGCTTGCGAACCCAAACGCATGGTGCCGCCCAAGTCGGTGTTTTGATTGCGTTTTTCCACTTTGCCGCTGTTGTCATGCCATTCTTCAACCAAAGCAACCACAGGGTATGGTGTGGCGGCATTAAATTCGGTTGAGTTGGCGTTATCCATTTTGGCAACATGGCGGGCGTATTCAATCACCGCAATTTGCATGCCCAAACAAATGCCTAAATAGGGAATATTGTTTTCGCGGGCGTACTGCACTGCCAAGATTTTGCCTTCTGTGCCACGAGAACCAAAGCCGCCTGGCACCAAGATTGCGTCTGTATTTTTCAGGCAGCCTACCCCGTTTTTCTCAATGCTCTCACTATCAATGTATTGAATTTCCACCGCTGTTTCGGTGTGCATACCTGCGTGTTTGAGTGCTTCGGTCAATGATTTATAAGACTCTGTTAAATCGACATATTTTCCGACCATCGCAATTTTCACTGCCGATTTGGGGTGTTCCAAAGCATACACAATTTTTTGCCACACGGTTAAATCTGCGTCTGCCACATTTAATTGCAACTGCTCGCAGATAATTTTATCAATGCCTTGTTCATACAGCATTTGCGGAATTTTATAAATGCTGTCCGCGTCATAACACGACATCACTGCCCGCTCTTCCACATTACAAAACAGGGCAATTTTGCGTTTTTCATCTTCGGGCAGTGGTCTATCCATACGGCAAATCAGCATATCAGGCTGAATGCCGATACTACGCAATTCTTTTACAGAATGTTGCGTGGGCTTGGTTTTAATTTCGCCCGCTGCCGCAATAAACGGCACATACGACAGATGAATATAAAATGTATTATTGCGACCTAACTGCGTTCGCATTTGGCGAATGGCTTCCAAAAAAGGCAGCGATTCAATATCGCCCACAGTACCGCCGATTTCAACCAAAGCCACATCGAAACCTTCCGCCCCTGCGTGAATTTTGCGTTTGATTTCATCGGTAATATGCGGAATGACTTGCACGGTTCTGCCCAAATAATCGCCACGCCGCTCTTTGGCAATCACACTTTCATAAACTTGGCCTGCGGTAAAATTGTTGCGGCGAGTCATGGTTGCGTCAATAAAGCGTTCGTAATGCCCCAAGTCCAAATCGGTTTCCGCACCGTCATCGGTAACAAACACTTCGCCGTGCTGAAACGGGCTCATCGTGCCAGGATCGACATTGATATACGGATCAAGTTTAAGCATGGTAACTTTCAAGCCACGAGATTCCAAAATCGCCGCCGTTGAAGCCGCTGCAATACCTTTACCCAAAGAAGAAATCACGCCACCCGTGATAAAAATAAATTTTGTGGTTTTCATATTGTGTATTCCATTTTGAATAGGCGATTTTACCGCAAAATGCGTGGGGAAAGAATAGACTTTCAGGCAGCCTGAAAGATCTGTCTAAACAATGTTATCTACCGCTTAAAAGCAAAACGCAAAGGTGTTTTATGCGTATTTTCACGGTCTGTTGCCAGCACTTCTTTGCCGTCAGGTGAAAAAGTTAATGCCCACAAGCCGTCTTCGGGTAGCGTGGCAACCACTTCTTCTTGGTAGTTATATATTTGATTATTATCAATATAAACTAATGTGCTTATATCATCTTGGTAAAAAATAAATTCATTACCCACAAAAGATTTTTCAAATTCAAGCGTTTGCGTATTAAACAACACAAAACCGCCAACGCGTGGATTGATGTGTCCGTCAATCGCCAAATATTTGCCCACTTTTTGACAACTGTGAATATGATTCATTAGTGCAATCGCGTCTCGCACATTGTACGACTGATTGTTATAAATAAATGTGGTGTCGCTATATTGACATTCCGTGCCTTTATCTTGTGCAAGAGACGGGGGCGTTTCGGTTGTTTGTACGACACGCATTTCGGTAGCCTGATTGTGCGTTTGCTGCGATTTATCGTCAGAACACGCCGAGAGCAAATTTAGCCCCAACAGCAAAAATAACACACCGCATGTGGTTGAAGTTTTCATATTGTGTATTCCGTTTTGAATAAGCCATTTTACCGCAAAACACACTCAAACCGCATTTTTTAGCCCCCCTGAAACAATCATAAAAAAAACATGTTTCAGGCAGCCTGAAACGGTTAAAATAGCGCTTATTTTGCACCGCATTTCACAGTAAGGCAGGACGAAATGGACATTCTTTTTATTGCCGACCCCATGGCTTCTTTCAAAACTTACAAAGACACAACATACGCGATGATGAGGGAAATGGCTTCTCGCAACTGGCATTTATCGCACGCATTAGCAGCCGATTTAAGCATTAAAGACGGTATGGTTGTGGCGAATGCAACGCCGTTTGAATTTCTCGGGGCAAAGGACGACAACGACCATGCTTGGTTTAACCCCCAAAACGCTCAACACAAGGCTTTGACCGAGTTTGACGCGGTGATTGTGCGTACCGACCCGCCGTTTGATATGCAGTATTTGTATTTAACGCATTTGCTCACCCACGCCGAACAGCAAGGGGCAAAGGTGTTTAACAGTTCTCGTGCCTTGCGTGATTTCAATGAGAAGTTGGCAATTTTGAAATTTCCGCAATGGATTGCCCCCACAATGGTTACCACGCAATCTGCCCAAGTGCTTGATTTTCTGAAAGAACACGGCGATATTATCGTCAAACCTTTGGACGGTATGGGCGGCTGTGGGGTGTTTCGTTTGCAACAAAATGACCCAAATATCGGCAGTATTTTGGAAATGTTGATGAAGCATAATCGCCAAACGATTATGGCTCAACGCTATATTCCTGCTATTTCGGAAGGTGATAAACGGGTGTTGGTCATCGGCGGCGAAGTATTGCCGTATGCACTGGCGAGAATCCCCAAAGACGGGGAGACGCGGGGCAATCTCGCCGCAGGCGGCAAGGGCGTGGCTCAATTATTAACCGACAAGGAAAAACAATTAGCCCACGCACTTGCCCCAGACTTATTGCAAAACGGCATTCTTTTGGCAGGCATTGATGTCATCGGCGGATTTTTAACCGAAATCAATGTTACTTCGCCCACTTGTTTTCAAGAAATCAGCCAGCAAACGGGTTTGGATATTGCCAAACGCTTTGCGGACGCTGTGGAACAAGCGGTTTCAGGCAGCCTGAAAACCGAACCTGAACCCGAAGATAACGATATTAAAGTGTTAGAAGAACCTGTGCATGAACGCATTAAATTAGCAGAAAACAAAGAAACGCCTGATTATATTCTGCAAATTTTGGCAGGCGACACGGACGAAAAAGTGCGTTGGCATACGGCGAAAAATCCTGCCACACCGCCACAAGTGTTACGCACATTAGCGGCGGATAACAACGCTTGGGTGCGTGGTGCGGCGATGAAAAATCCGTATTTGCCCAACGAATTGTTGATTAAACAAGCCGATAGTAACGACAGTTTAGAACGGGCGGCAGCGGCTCGCAATCCAAATATGCCGCCTGAAATATTAGAAAAATTAGTGGGCGACCATGACGCTTTGGTGCGGCACGCTGTGGCAGAAAACCCGAAAACACCGTTATCTGCCTTACAAAAAATGGCAAGCCGTGAATACGATGAACGCATTTTCCGCCCGTTGGCTACGCATAAAGACGCAACCATTCGGGCGGCTGTGGCAAAAAATGTCAATACGCCGATGAATATGCTGTGGCATTTGGCAGAAGACGCAGATGATTCTGTGCGTCAGGGTGTGGCGGAAAACTCTCGCATTGCCGCCAGCAATCCGCATACGCCGCCTGAAACCTTGCGGCAATTAGCCAAACATAAAGATGATGCCATTCGCTTAACGGTTGCCGAAAACAGTGCCACGCCGCTTGAAGCCTTACGCCGCTTGGCAAAAGATAAAGCAGACGAAATTCGCATTGCTGTGGCAGAAAACACAAATTGCGATGAAGACCTGTTGCGGCAACTTGCCGATGACGGCTTTATCGGCGTGCGGCAATCGGTTACACGGCATAAAAAAGTGTCGCTTGCCACGCTCAAACATTTAGCAGAAGACAAAGAAGCCGCCGTGCGGCGAGCAGTGGCGTGCAACAGCCGCCTGCCTGCCGACACTTTGGAGCAATTAGCCAAAGATAGAGATGAACGCGTGCGTGCCACTGCCACAAAAGATACCAACGAATTGCAAAAATTAGCCGACAATATAGACGCCAAAGTTCGCCGTGCGGTTGCGGAAAACTTAAACACGCCAGCGGCGGTGTTGCGACAACTATCAGACGATAACGAACCACGAGTGCGTGCAGGCGTGGCAGAAAATATCAATATGCCTGCGGACTTAATGCGAAAACTGTCGAATGACGCAGAGCCTGTGGTGCGTATGGGTGTGGCGATTAACAGCAATGCGTCCGAAGAAATTTTGCGGCGATTGTCGGACAATGACGATGAACGCGTGCGTATGGCTGTGGCAATCAATGCAAACACGCCTGCCGAAGTATTAGCGAAAATGGCAGAAGACAAACGCGCCGATATGCGACAAATTGTCGCCGAAAACCCAAATACATCTGCCGACACCCTGAAAAAACTTGCCGCAGACAAAAACGCATGGGTGCGGGAATTAGCACGCAATAATGCAAATTTTAGGGGGTAGTTGTTTTGCTCACCAAAACGCAATGCTTATAGTAACGGCAGAATGCTTTTCAGGCAGCCTGAAAAGCAAGCAATAAGGAATAAATCAATGATAACCGATACACTTTCATTAAATGGTGAAAAGTTTGCACTTGTCCCATTGAAAATGTGGAAAAAAATAGTCAAACAGCACCCTGAAATTATGAACGAAATACCGAACAAAACCACGCAACAAGCCATACAACAAGCCGTGCGAGATAGAAACAATCCCGACTTGCCACGCTATACGCCCGAAGAAGCATTGGCAAAAATGCAGGAGTTTGCCCATTGAAACAGATAAAACAGATTGCTTTTCAGCAGCAATTTAAGCGTGATTTACGCAAAAATTATTTGGCATTAGTCAGTGCCGAATGGGCAGAAGTTCTGCACTGTTTCTGCACAGGCAAAGCATTAGACAAAAAATATCTCGACCACCCCCTAAAAGGCGACTATGTGGGCTTGCGGGAATGTCATCTTGCCCCTGATTTGCTGTTAATCTACGATAACGCTACTGATGATTTGGTGCAATTAGTCCGTATCGGCTCGCATTCCGAACTTTTTGGCAAAAAGAAAAGATAATTTCAGGCAGCCTGAAAAAGGACAAATAATGAAACAATTTCAGGATTATAAAAAATATCGCACTATGCAGTGTATATGTAATGTACCATTGTCTATTATATTGTTTTGTTTATGTTATGCCATTGTTTGGGTATTATTCGGAAAAATATCTTTTGATGAGGCAATAGGTTGGGTTATGTTGGGGGTTATATTTTTGTCTCCTATTTTAATTATTCCGTCTTTATTTGTTGGAAAATGGATTTTTTCTCGCGTTGAAAAATTAAGATTGTGTCGTAATAAAAAAGATATTTTGTATTCGTTATGGATAACATTTTATATTTACCTTATTATAGGTTTTGGTTGTTCTTTATTAATTTCAATAAAATATATTTTTTCTTTATTACTTGTTTTTGTTATACCTATTTCTATATGTGCTTGTTTTATTTCCCTAATTTTTGCCCATTTCCTACCCACAGAAACCCTTAACACAAATGAAAACCTTTCAGGCAGCCTGAAAAAGGATTAAATGATGAAACAATTTCAGGATTATAAAAAATATCGTATATTGCAGAAAATATTAACTGTGCCACTGACTTTAATTATTTTTTGTTTTGTTCATTTATTGATTTTACTTCCTATTAAACGATTGTTTGGGACACATTTTTATAGCGAAAATTATATTGAATGGATTTTGGTTGGCACAATAATATTAACTCCTGTTCTCATTATTCCGTCTATATTTGTTGGGCATTGGATTAGTCGTCAGGTTGAAGATTGTTTATTGTATCGTTCTCGAGAAGATATTTTTAATTCTTTATTGATTACTTTTAAATGTTATTTTATTATTGGAATGATTATTTTGACTGTTTTAAGTATAGACCCTGAAATAACAATACAAGATTTATTAGAATTATTTTTTTATTTTATTATCCCTATATCATTATCCGCTTGTTTGGTTTCTTTTATGCTTTCTTATTTCTTACCCACAAAAATTTTTAACATAAATGAAAACCTTTCAGGCAGCCTGAAAGAATAAAACACCATGATAAACAAAAAACTATTAAACCTAACCGTTTTATATTTATGCACCATACTCACCATGTGCGTGATGTATGCCCCACAGCCTTTGCAGCCTTATTTTGAGCAAATGTTGGGCATTAGCAAAACGCAGGCGGCACTTTTTACCACTGCTATTCTTGTTCCCTTGTCGTTTTCTTCAATATTTTATGGTTATTTATTAGAAAGAATTTCCATTCGCAAATTATTGATTACCGTCTTTTTTATATTTTCCCTATCTGAATTTTTATTTGCCAGCGTTTCAACATATCCGTATTTTATTTCCATTAGAATATTGCAAGGTTTTATTGTGCCTGCGGCATTAACTGGGATTATGTCGTATATATCGCACACTTCCTTAAAAGATAGAATAGGCAGAGCCATCGGTGCGTATATCGGTATGACGATTGCAGGCGGATTTTTAGGGCGATTTTTAGCAGGTTTTTGCACCGATATTTTTGGCTGGCGTTTTTTCTTTTACGCATTAAGTATTTTATTGTTAATTGTTGCCTTGATATTAACCAAAACATTAGAAGAAATACAAAACACTGTGGTTAAACCCAAATTAAGTTACCTGCCAAAAATATGGTCGATAAAACGCAATCTCTATATTTTTACAGCGATTTTTGGTTTATTCTTTGTGTTTCAGGCAACCTTAAATGTATTACCATTTGAATTAAAAAGATTAGACGGTGTATTTAGCGGTTCTAAAACAGGTTTTATGTATGCAGGTTATGTTGTGGGCATATTTGTTTCATTTAATGTTTCTCGCATTGTTAAAATATTCAGGCAGCCTGAAAATGCGGTATTGTTTGGTTTATTTGTTTATTTAATTTCTTTACAAATTTTACATATCGAACAATTTGCCATTATTTTATTAGCAACCATTGTTTTTTATTTCGGCAGTTTCACCGCCCATTCGATTGCCACAGCCTATATCAATAAAAAAACAACTTCGCATAAACCGATTACCAACGGTATGTATATTAGTTCTTACTATTGCGGCGGTGCATTAGGCAGTTTTTTACCTGGTTTTATTTATGCCGCATACGGCTGGCATATCTTTTTAACCGTATTAAGCGGCTTTGTATGTATGTCTATTTTATTGATTTTATTACTAAAACGATATGAAAGCAAAAAACGCAAAAAAATCATTCAGGCTGCCTGAAAATTTTATCGTCATTGCGAGCCTTGCCCAAGCAAGGCCTGGCAATCTCCTGAAAGCATCTTTAAATGAGCCGTAAGGCGAAGTTAAAAATGCTTTCAGGGTAGCCTATCCATTAAACGGCAATGCAAAAAGCCTTTCAGGTAGCCTTAAATCGTTTTGTATTATGTCCGTTTTTAAGGATAGGCTACCCTAAAATTATTTTTAACTCCGCTTCGCTCGTTAAAAATAATTTTAGGAGATTGCCACGCCGTGCTTTCGGCACGGCTCGCAATGACGAGTTAGGTTTTCAGGCTGCCTGAAAACCCCTAAAACCCACGAAAAAAACGGCAAATTATGTTAAAATTGACCGTTTTTAATTTATATTTATCAAGGCGGTTTTGATAATGATCGAACCCACTCAATTTGCCAAAGAAACACTCCCTGTAACGCTTGAAGACGAAATGCGTAGTTCTTACCTTGATTACGCAATGAGCGTGATTGTGGGGCGTGCCTTGCCTGATGTTCGTGATGGCTTAAAGCCTGTGCATCGCCGTGTTTTGTATGCCATGCACGAGTTGAACAATGACTGGAACAAAGCGTATAAAAAATCCGCACGCATTGTGGGTGATGTTATCGGTAAATATCACCCGCACGGCGATTTGGCGGTGTATGAAACCATTGTGCGGTTAGCACAGCCCTTTTCTATGCGGCATATGTTGGTCGATGGGCAGGGTAACTTTGGTTCGGTCGATGGCGATCCGCCTGCGGCAATGCGTTATACCGAAATTCGTATGGCAAAAATCGCCCACGAAATGTTGGCGGATATTGATAAAGAAACGGTTGATTTTCTGCCCAACTATGACGGTTCAGAACATGAACCAACCATTCTGCCCACGCGTCTGCCTGCCTTGTTGGTCAATGGTTCGGCAGGGATTGCAGTCGGCATGGCAACCAACATTCCGCCGCACAATTTAGGCGAAACAGTTGATGCGGCATTAGCCTTGCTGGCAGATGACAATATCAGTATTGACGACATTATTAAAATTCTGCCTGCACCTGATTTTCCCACTGGGGCAACCATTTTTGGTTTAAGTGGTGTCAGAGAGGGTTATAAAACAGGGCGTGGGCGTGTGATTATGCGTGGCAAAACGCATATTGAAACCATCGGCAAAAATGGCGATAGAGAGGCGATTATCATTGACGAAATCCCTTATCAAGTGAATAAAGCCAAAATGTGCGAGAAAATCGGCGAGTTGGTGCGTGATAAGGCGATTGAGGGCATTTCCGAAATGCGGGACGAATCCGACAAATCGGGTATGCGTGTGGTGATTGAACTCAAACGCGGCGAAAACGCAGGCGTGGTATTAAATAAACTTTACAAACTCACGCAACTGCAAGATTCGTTTGGTATCAATATGGTTGCGTTAGTTGATGGTCAGCCAAGATTACTCAATATCAAACAAATTTTAAGCGAATTTTTGCGTCATCGCCGTGAAGTGGTTACCCGCCGTACGCTGTTTGAATTGCGTAAAGCCAGAGAACGCGGGCATATCTTGGAAGGCTTGGCTGTGGCGTTGTCGAATGTCGATGAAATCATCGCCTTAATCAAAGCGTCTGCCACACCGCCAGAAGCGAAAGCCGCTTTATTGTCCCGTGCTTGGCAATCGGCTTTGGTGGGCGAAATGTTGCACCGCTCACTTGACGATGTGCG
>JAFWTP010000304.1 GCA_017518845.1 Neisseriaceae bacterium | reverse complement strand
GGCGGCAATGACGGTTGCGCCGCGCATCACGGCACGCACCACCGCACCCAGGCCGACCATTCCGCAACCGATTACCATAACTATATCAGTATCAGTCACTCGGCCACGGTCGACAGCGTGAAAACCAACGCTCATCGGCTCAATCAAAGCCGCATCGCGAAGCGAAACCGAGCCGCACGGAATGATTTTCTGCCACGGAAGGCTGATAAATTCCTGCATCGCGCCATTGCGCTGAACGCCAAGCGTTTCGTTGTTTTCGCAGGCATTCACACGGCCGCGGCGGCACGACGCACAGTGTCCGCAGTTGGTGTAAGGATTGACGGTAACCGTCTGTCCTACTTTAAGTTGCGACGGCACATCGCTGCCAAGTTCAACAATGGTAGCGCCAATTTCGTGCCCAGGGATTCGCGGGAACGTCACCATTGCGTTTCCGCCGCGATAGGTGTTCAGGTCGGAACCGCAAAAGCCCACGTAGCCGAGTTTCAGCAGCACTTCGCCGCTTTTTGCGGTCGGTTTTTCAACATCGACAACCGCAACGTTGCCAGGTGCTTGAATTTCAATTGCTTTCATATTTATTATGTTTCAAGTTGTTATATTTTTAGTTTAAAATAACTTCCAAATGCCTTGTGTTACAAATTATGTATATCGTTAAATGTCAAATATTTATCTATAATAGGATATAGTAACGCGGTGTTTTCGAATTGGTTTATGGCGCAAATATTTTTGCCTGCGTCCTTGCTCGACGCACCACAATGAAAAACCTTTTCATAGGCTGATTTATAATCAATTATAATGAAACGGTCGTGGCAATCAGGATTTGGTTTGAGCGTAAGTTGCGGATATTGAGCATTGAAATCTGCAACTTCGGCATTGGTCAGAAACCCATTTCGGCTGTGAATGTTCTGCGTAAATAAAATGACATTTACATTCCTCTTCTTGTGCTTTAAAAGTTCGAGAGTTTTAGTATCTACATAATTATCAATAACATAAATTGACTGATTGGCCAATTTGTATATGTCAGTGTATGCTACATCGGCTTCAAATTTCTCACCTTTGTAAATGACAAAGTTTTTAAAATCAACTTCTTGCACAAAATTTTCATTGATTTTGTCAATGCTTTCATAGATTCTTTTGATTTCAGCTTCAGTTTTTTCCTGTTTCTCTTTGAGTGAAATGTTTTGTTGCGAAATCGTCAACAATGAGTTTGTGAGCAACTGCATCTCATTGCGCGTAACGAACTGCAAATTTTCACGCATATAATGTTTTAACTCTCTGAATGCCCGCATTATATATATGCTTTGTTGTTCGGCAAGAGTGCCGCGCAAAACCGTTGCAAGCATATACACGCCTTGCTCTGTAAATGCGTAAGGCAGTTTTCGGGTGCCGCCTTCTTGTCCTGCAAAAAGAGAATCTTTTGTTGTATTCACGAATTGCGACATTTTACGGTCAGAATGTTGTGAATCAATGATTTGTGGTGAAATCACATTTTGTGATTTCACGAAATCTGCATTATTAGAAGTAGCATTATTCGACTTCAAGATTTCTATGTCTTGAAAATCAGCATTTTGCCGTAATGTCACAAATTGTGATTTCACGGATTCAACTTCCTCGCGCGTGAGTTGGAACATAAAATCTTCGGGGAAACGAGCAATATTACGTCTAACTTGCTGATTCAAAGTTCTTACCTCATAACCATAAATTTCGGCAAGGTCGAAATCGAGCATAACCTG
>JAFWTP010000303.1 GCA_017518845.1 Neisseriaceae bacterium | reverse complement strand
TGGGTCTAAATAATCTGCATAAGTTTCAAAATCTCCACCAAATTGCGTTTCGTAATAATTAATAAACAAGGGGAAATAGTATTGATTTTGATAACGCACCAAAATTGGCTTATCGTTACACCACAAGGGTGCTGCCACAGAAATTACAAATAAAATCAAAAATAAACGCAATGACCATAACGCCCCCTTTTGCCTATAAAAGGCTCGGATTAAGCGTTTACGGAAACTGTCGCCAGTTGGCGATAAATTAATAGAATCATTAGAATTATCAGCTGCACTCATAACTTAGGTAAAGTCTGCCGGAAAAGAATAGATAAGCTTTCCGGCAGACTATTTTAATTTGATTATTAAATACTGATTAATTATACACAGGCTAATTTATTAATAGCGTTATAATTTACCATTTTTCAAATTGCAGAAAGATTAGATTATGGATATTTGTGCTTATATTCGTAGCATTGCTGCCGATGCCAAAGAAGCATCATATAAGATAGCCAATGCAAATACCAATATAAAAAACAAAGCGTTAATTGAAATTGCCTAGCTATTACGTGATAACAAGCAATCTTTAATAGATGCCAATAAAATCGATATGGAAAATGCTCACAACAAAGGCTTGGAAGCTGCCATGCTGGATCGCTTGCAATTAACCGAAAAAATCATAGATGGCATGGCAGAAGGATTATTACAAATTGCCTCCTTGCCTGATCCTGTTGGCGAAATGGACGATTTTGCTTTCCGTCCGTCTGGCATTCAGGTAGGCAAAATGCGTGTTCCTTTGGGCGTGGTTGGCATTATTTATGAATCTCGTCCTAATGTAACCGCCGATGCAGCTGGTTTATGCTTAAAATCTGGCAATGCTTGTATTTTGCGTGGCGGTAGTGAAGCGATTAATAGCAATCTTGCAATTGCAAAATTAATCTATCAAGGATTAAAAGAAGTAGGTCTGCCGGAAAATGCCGTACGATTAGTCGAACAAACCGACCGTGCTGGGGTGGGCGAAATGCTAAAACTATCTGAATATATTGATGTAATCGTCCCACGTGGTGGCAAGAGTCTGGTAAAACGCATTAGCGAAGAAGCACGCGTACCGGTTATCAAGCATTTAGATGGAATTTGTCATGTATTTATTGATGAATCGGCTGATATTGATAAGGCAGTAGCAATTGCACTTAATGCCAAAACCTCACGTTACGGCACATGCAACACTATGGAAACCCTATTAGTTCATGCAAATATTGCCGATAAAATTTTGCCAATATTAGCCGATAGTTATCGTGAAAAAGGTGTTGAATTGCGTGCTTGTGAGCGTGCTTTACCAATTTTGGGAGAAAACGCAATTCCAGCTTGCGAAGAAGATTGGCATACCGAATATTTAGCACCGATTTTATCAATCCGCATAGTCGATGATTTACAACAAGCAATCGACCATATTAACCATTACAGCAGCCATCACACCGATAGTATTGTTAGCGAAAACTATTCCAATACTCAACAATTCTTGCGTCAAGTGGATTCGTCTTCGGTAATGGTAAATGCCTCCACTCGTTTTGCCGATGGTTTTGAATATGGTTTGGGTGCGGAAATTGGTATTTCTACCGATAAAATTCATGCACGTGGACCAGTTGGTTTGGAAGGCTTAACCGGACAAAAATGGATTGTATTGGGTACAGGACAAATTAGAGTTTAGTAATAAGCTTTTCCGGCAGACTGAAACCTGAAACCTTTGCAAAACCATATTTTTATAGTTCGTCATTCTGAATGTAAGCGAATAATATTTTATAAAAACAACAAGTTAATATTCTTTGTTTCCTGCGAAAAATTTAGAATAACGAGTTTTGCAAAAGTTGCAGTCTGCCGGAAAAGTATTTCTAAACCTTTCCGGCAGACTTTA
>JAFWTP010000302.1 GCA_017518845.1 Neisseriaceae bacterium | reverse complement strand
TGACGAAAGTCAAGGCGTGGTAATCCAGTGAAAAATCGCAGATTTTTCACCAACGCCGAAAGGCGTTGTAACGACAAGGTTCGTAAGCAATTTAGGCTGCCTGAAATGATAACAGATAAGACCGTTACAACGCCTGTGGCGTTGATGAATTGCTATGCAATTCATTGGATTGCCACGCCGTTGCAAGCAACGGCTCGCAATGACACGGTTTTTTAACATTTTGAAGTTGTTTGGCTATACCAATAAAGCGTTTCAGGCTGCCTGAAAGGTTTTACTTCCCTAATTTCGCCTTAATTTCCGCCGCATTTTGGCAAATGACGGCTCCTTTTTGTTGCATTTCTGCTAATGCCGCCGCAATGGTGTCATCGCTAATGCCGCGACACGCTGCCAAGTTTAGATACACCTGCCATTTGCCGTTATTAAGCAACTGCAACACGGTATTTTTGACGCAATAATCGGTTGCCAAACCGCCGACAATCAAGGCTGTGGCTTGTTTGGCTTGCAGCCATTCAATTAGCCCTGTGCTAATGGTATTTGCCAAATCGTGAAAACACGCACCATAGGGGTGCATATCTTTCTCCACGCCTTTATAGACCAAAAAATCGTATTCAGTTGGGTGTGGCAGTTGTGGCAATAACTCAAAGCCGTCTGTGCCCACTTCGGCGTGTCGCCGCCATGTTAAATCTGCATTGGCATAATTTAAGGGCTGTAACGATTGTTCAGCCGTTTCCACTGCCCACACGGCATATGGGCTGTGTGCGTCTTTGGTCATCACACGCAAATCGGCTAACTGGGCTTGTTTATTTAATTCTTCAACAATTTCATCGCCCCCTGCCACAGGCAATTCATTTGGACATAAGGGCGAAAATGTGCGTTGTGCATCAACATCAATCGCAATAATGGTCATGGTTTGTTCCTTTATATGGTTTTATGTTCAGGCTACCTGAAACAAAATCATATTATAAAATAATACTATCAATAATAGACAATACCTTATTCAACCGTTACAATTTACGGCTTTATATTTTACTTTTTTCTAAAATAGACGAGATTGCCTTATGGAACTTAAAAACAACACATTTATCAAAGCCTTACTCAAACAAGATACGGAATATACCCCTGTGTGGCTGATGCGTCAGGCAGGAAGATATTTGCCTGAATATCGAGAAGTGCGTCAAAACGCAGGCGGTTTTATGGATTTGTGCCGCAACACTGATTTTGCAACCGAAGTTACCTTGCAACCGATTGACCGCTTTAATTTAGACGCGGCAATTTTGTTTTCCGATATTCTCACTGTGCCAGACGCTATGGGCTTGGGGCTGTCGTTCGTAGCGGGCGAAGGTCCGAAGTTTGCTCACCCTGTGCAAGACGAAAAAGCCGTGCAACAGTTAGCCGTGCCTGATATGGAAAAATTGTCCTATGTGTTTAATGCGGTTGCCTCAATCAAGAATGCGTTGAATAATCGTGTACCACTTATCGGCTTTTCAGGCAGCCCCTTTACTTTGGCGTGCTATATGATTGAAGGCGGCGGTTCGCGTGATTTTCGTTTAGTCAAAGAAATGCTGTATCGCCGTCCTGATTTATTGCATACCATTTTGGATATTAACGCCAAAGCAGTAACGGCATATCTAAACGCCCAAATCGCCGCAGGAGCAAACGCCGTGCAGATTTTCGACACTTGGGGCGGCATATTATCAGACGCGGCGTTTGGCGAATTTTCTTTACAATATATCACCAAAATAATCAATGGCTTAACCAAGCAAGACGCAAACGGCAATCAAGTCCCTGTGATTGTGTTCGTCAAAGGCGGCGGCTTGTGGTTAGAACAAATGGCACAAAGCGGAGCCAACGCTTTGGGCTTGGACTGGACGGTGAATATCAAAGACGCACGCCGCCGCGTGGGCGATAAAGTGGCTCTGCAAGGCAATTTCGACCCATTTGCCTTATTTGGAACTGGGCAATCCATTGAAGCGGAAGTGGGACGCATTTTGGCAGATTACGGCAAGGGCAACGGACACATTTTCAACTTGGGACACGGCATTCATCAACTCACCGACCCCGAACGGGTCAAAGATTTGGTTGAAGTGGTACACACATTGTCGAGAGCGTATCATTAGACAGTGAGCCATTATTATAGCCAAGCAAAAGTCTTGTAAAACCGTTATAATCAACCCTTTTATGACTAATGAAATAAGGAGCAACACATGTTTCCCGAATATCGCGATTTAATCAGCCGTTTGAAAAACGAAGACGCTCATTTCGCACGCTTGTTTGAAGAACACAACGCATTGGACCACGAAATTATCCGCTTGGAAAGCGACCCTGTAACCGCAGGCTTGGATAAAATTGACGCTTTGAAAAGCCAAAAATTGCGTCTAAAAGACCAAATGTACGATATTTTGCGTGCCGCAGATAAAAAATAATCTTTAACTTGCCGCCGTATTTTACGGCGGTTATTTTTCAGGCAGCCTTCAAATGAATAATAGTACTAAAAACACCGCCACTTTGCTGATTTCCGCTCCCGATCGTAAAGGTTTGGTTGCGGTAATTGCCAATTTTCTTTTGCAACACAATGCCAATATTTTGCACGCCGACCAGCACCAAGACAGTCAAGCAGGTTTATTCTTAATGCGTGTGGAATGGGATTTGAACGACTTTGCCACCACTGAATCCGACTTTCAGGCAGCCTTTTCCCCCATTGCCGAGCAACACAATATGGCGTGGAAACTTTCGTTTTCGCAACAAAAACCGCAAATGGCGATTATGGTGTCGCAATACGAACACTGTTTGGCAGACTTGCTTCACCGCTATCGTATTGGCGAATTATCGTGCGATATTCCGCTGATTGTGGGCAATCACGAAAACTGCCGTGCATTAGCGGAATTTAACGGCATACCGTTTTATCATATCCCGATGATAAAAGAGAAAAAAGCCGAAATTGAAGAGAAGCAACTTACCCTATTTGCCGAACACAAAATTGATTTCATTGTGATGGCACGATATATGCAGATTTTATCCAGCGATTTTATTGATAAATATCCGAATAAAATCATTAACATACACCATAGTTTTTTACCTGCCTTTGACGGTGCCAAACCCTATCATCGAGCCCATGCACGCGGCGTAAAACTCATCGGAGCAACCGCCCACTACGCCACTTCCGACTTGGACGAAGGGCCGATTATCGAACAAGAAGTCGCCCGCATTTCCCACCGCGACAGCGTTGAAGATTTAATCAAAAAAGGACGCGATTTAGAAAAAATCGTATTAAGCCGTGCCGTGCGTTGGCATTTAGACAGCCGCGTGCTGTCGTATCACAATCGCACAGTGGTGTTTGATTAAATAAAGCGTTTCAGGCTGCCTGAAAGAAATCAAACAAAAAAACGACAGTCTTCCAACTGTCGTTTTATGTTGATTATCAAAAAACTACTTATCACCCTTAACAATAATCGCATACGGTACATTCAGCGTTGTGCCGCCTTCAAAGGGAATATCAATACCATCGCCTGCACTTTTGCCCAAAGCCAAATTTTCCGCAATTTGATACGACAATTTTGACTGCCCTACCACATCTTGCAGCACCGTGCCTGCCATTTCGCCGTTTTGTACCGCTTTTTGGGCTTCGTCAATCGCATTCATACCAAACAGCGGCAAAGGCGGCATATTCGCATCTTTGAAAGCGTCCAATGCACCCAACACCAAATCGTCCGTATTGCCCACCATTACTTCCATTTTTTTAATTTTGCCCGACTTAATCCATTTTGCCACAATTTCTTTGGCTCTAACGCGGTCGGTTTTGGTGTCTTCATCTTTTTCCATCGCAATGCGTTCCAGTTTATCGTTCATATCCGAACCTAACAAAGTCCGCATTAAGTGCGTGGTGCGTTCCTGCATTTTTTTATTTTCTTTATCACCTTCAATAATCATAAACTGCATTTTGCCATCGCCGTTTAAGTCCCATTCGGGGTGTTTTTGCCACTGGTCAATCACCATTCTGCCCTGATACGCCCCTGCTTGTGCCGCACTGGACGCCACCGAAATCACATTATCATAACGCGAATGAATTGCTTTGGACGCAGGACGGCGAGCGGCAATAATAGTTACGCCTTTTTCTTTGGCGTATTGCAACACTTCTTCCATCGGTTTGTCCGCGTCTTTACCTTTAATTGCCTTAAACACCACAATCACCGATTTTGCCCCTTTATCAATCATATTTTTCACCTGATTGACTTGGTTCATCAAATCATCTTTGGTTTGACTTTCGTTAGCACTATCAAAAATCAGCGTAGCACCGCGTTCGGCAGCAATTTCCTTGATCGCATCTTCGGACGCGTCCATAGTAGAAATTTCACCACGCACACAGCAATGCGAAAAGCCAATTTTCACCCCTTTGGCAGGTTTTGCCGCTTGCGGTTTGGGTGCGTTTTGAGTTGGCGTTTGTTGTGCCGTATTTGACTGCTCACCACAGGCTGCTAAAGACAACAGAGCAAGTGCAGTAGCACATAATTGAAACAGTGTTTTGTTACCCATAATCTTCAATCCTTCTACCCTATCTATTTGATGAACCCGCAATCCAACAAGATAAACTTGCCGATTGCACAATACTGTTGCAACAAAACCCATATTAGGTTGCATTGCAACAAACCATTGATATTATGAATGACAAACAACAAAATAATCAATCAAACGCATATATTAAATTGAATTAAATTATGGAAATAGATAAACAATT
>JAFWTP010000301.1 GCA_017518845.1 Neisseriaceae bacterium | reverse complement strand
TCAATATCCATAATGGTTTTTTCATAATTTACATGTCTCACAGTTATTAAAATGAGCTATTCTAAAATTATGATTAATGTAGTGTCAATTTATTAAAAGATGAGTTTTATGCACAAAAAACAAATAAAAACTATATAGTCAAAATATTTCAAAATAATAGTCAGTCCGCCTTGTTGCATCATAGTCAGCAACCTTTGCAAAACTCACTTTCTTCTCATTCGTCATTCTGAACTTTGTTGCGAATTTTTTTACTTAACAATTAATTAGATTCTTCATTTTCCTGCGGAAAATTCAGAATGACGAGTTTTGCAAAGGACTCAGTCAATTTATGAGTAAAAAAAAGACAACAGGACTGTTTTACTTCTTAGCAGTATAAACAATACGGCAAGATGAGGCATGGAATAGTAGATTTTGGTATAAATCGGCTATTATTTTCAATGTTACCTGAAATCCTGCGTTATGCGATAAAATACGCCATTCAACAAAAAAGGTTGCATTATGTTTCCCAAAAAATTTTCTCCTAAAAAAGGTGATGCCAAACATTCAGGCAGCTTGAAACAGCGACAGGCAGTAGCCAAAAATCATCGTTCAACGGATAAGAAAAAAGGCGATAAAAAATATTTTGCCCAAGTAGATAAAAAACAACGCCGATTTGATGATGATTACATAGATAAACCTAAACGCAGTCAAAAGGATAGCGAACGTTTGGCGTGGAAAAAAGATAAAACGCCCAAAAAACAGAGCAATTATTTTGTGCAAAAACAACACAATGAGGTTGATGATTTTGCCGATAAAGCGTATCACACGCATAAGAAAAATCATCTTTCAGGCAGCATGAAAAAGTCTTTTAATGAAGAATATTCTTTGCCACAAAATCATCGTTCAGGCAGCCTGAAAAATGAAAAAGTGCGTTTCAATAACAAACAAATTGCATTAACAGAAACGGATTTTGCTACGAAAGCGAAAAAATCTGCCAAAAAAGCCAAAAAAATGACGCTTCGCCGTCCGAATAAGGAAATTTTGCACAAGTCGGAAAAGTTGCGGGAAATTCGTAGCGAAATTGAAAAACCCGTGCGTTTGCAAAAAGCCTTGTCGTCCGCTGGCTTGGGGTCTCGCCGTCATTGCGAAGAGTTGATTGCGGCAGACGTGGTGAAAATTAACGGCAAAGTGGCACAATTAGGCGATAAAGTGTTGCCTGCTGATGAAATTACCGTTAAAGATAAAGCCGTCAAACCCGTGTGGCAAGACCGCTTGCCCCGCATTGTGTTGTATTACAAACAAGAGGGCGAAATTGTCAGCCGCAATGACCCGCAAGGCAGATTAAGCGTGTTCGACCGCTTGCCGCAGGTTTCAGGCAGCCTGTGGGTTGCCATCGGCAGATTAGACATTAACACCGCAGGCTTGCTGATTTTCACCACATCAGGCGAATTAGCAAACCGCTTTGCACACCCGTCTTACGCCATAGACCGCGAATATCGTGTGCGTGTGAATGGCGAATTGACGGAACAACAAATCAAGCAACTCATCACAGACGGCATTCCATTAGGAGACGGTGTGGCAAAAGCCGCTCGCTTGATTGAATATGACAACGAGGGCAAAAATCGCCGTTACGATATTGTGGTGCAAGAGGGCAGAAACCGCGAAGTCCGCCGCATTTTTGAACACTTTGGCTTAACGGTTACTAAACTCACC
>JAFWTP010000300.1 GCA_017518845.1 Neisseriaceae bacterium | reverse complement strand
GCCGTTATTCGTGATAGGCTACCCTAAAAAAATCCTGATGGATTTTTTTAGGAGATTGCTTCGAGCCTATGGCTCTCGCAATGACGCATTCCCTGCACGGGAAGTGCTTTCAGGCTGCCTGAAATATAAGGAAAAAAAATGTCATCAAAACAAAGCGTTATTGTTGGTTTATCGGGCGGTGTGGATTCTTCGGTTGCGGCGTATTTATTGTTGCAACAGGGTTTTCTCGTGCGTGGCGTGTTTATGCAAAACTGGCAAGATGATGATAATGACGAATATTGCTCAATCAAACAAGATTCAATGGACGCTATGGCGGTGGCGGATTTGTTGGGCATTGATATTGATTTGGTAAATTTTGCCGCCGAATATAAAGAGCGTGTTTTTTCGTATTTCTTGAAAGAATATTCAGCAGGCAGAACGCCTAATCCTGATATTTTGTGTAATTCCGAAATTAAATTCAAATGCTTTTTAGATGACGCACTCCGTCAAGGTGCAGACTTAATCGCCACAGGACATTACGCCAAAAAACAAGTGCAAGACGGCGTGCATTTTTTATGCAAAGCCGATGACGACAACAAAGACCAAACCTATTTTTTACACCGTCTATCGCAAGCACAATTATCCAAAGCACTGTTTCCATTAGGCAATCTCAAAAAGCCACAGGTGCGAGAAATCGCCGCACAACTGAAACTGCCCACTGCCACAAAAAAAGACAGTACAGGGATATGCTTTATCGGCGAACGCCCCTTTCGCGAGTTTTTGCAAAAATATTTGCCCACAAACAAGGGCGATATGAAAACGCCAGACGGCAAGGTTGTGGGCGAGCATTGCGGATTGAGTTTTTACACCATCGGACAACGCAAGGGTTTGAATATCGGCGGAGCAGGCGATGCGTGGTTTGTCGCTGCCAAAGATATGGCAAAAAACGAATTGATTGTGGTGCAAGGACACAATCACCCCTTGCTGCTTTCAGGCAGCCTGAACATGTCCGATTTATCTTGGACGCTGTCTGAAAAACCGCCAGCAGGTCGTTACACCGCCAAAACCCGCTACCGTATGGCGGATGCGGCTTGTGAATTAGTGTATCTATCTGATCATCAAGCAAAACTCATTTTTGACGCACCACAATGGGCAGTAACCGCAGGACAGTCAGCGGTGTTGTATAACGGCAATATTTGCTTGGGCGGGGGGGTGATTGAATAAATGTCGCATAGCAAATATGTTAAACGCGGTTTTTCTTGGTATATCGAGTGTTGTAATCGTTCTGCCAAAAAATATATGAACACTTGTAAAATTTGCGGACACAAAGGATATAGTCCTGTGATTGAAGCGGAAGATTTTTTTGATAAAAATGTTTTATATTCACAGAAAAAAGCCATTTATCAAGGATTAACTCAAACATTACCCAAATTGCCATTAGACCGTTTAGGGCGTTGTGAATATTGTACACAAGCAATGGGTGATGATTTTCAGGCAGCCTGAAAACAAAGGAAAGAAGATTATGCCCGAATTACCCGAAGTAGAAATCACCCGACAAGGCATTGCACCGCATATTACAGGCAAAACGGTGCAGCAAGTGATTGTTCGCAATGGCAATTTACGCCGCAAAGTTCGCCCTGATTTGCCTGAAATTTTAGCCAATGCCGTTTTACAACAAGTTCGCCGCCGTGCCAAATACATTATTTTAGAATTTGATTTGGGCGTGTTGATGATTCATTTGGGTATGAGTGGCAGCCTGCGGATTATTTTACCCAACCGCCCTGCCCCTTTGCAAAAGCACGACCACATTGACTTAATTTTTACAGACGGCACAATCCTGCGTTATCACGACCCACGCCGTTTTGGTTTGTTTGAATGGTTTTACGGCATAAAAGAAAATGCGTCAATATTGCAAAATTTAGGCGTAGAGCCATTAGACGAACAATTTAACGGCACCTATTTATATCAACAACTACACAATAAAAAACTACCCATTAAAACGGCTCTGATGAGCGGTAAAATTGTGGTTGGTGTGGGCAATATATACGCCAACGAAGCCTTATTTATGGCAAAAATCAATCCGCAACGGCTTTCAGGTAGCGTCAAACACCAAGAATGTAACGCATTATGTGAAGCAATCAAAGAAGTTTTGCAACAATCCATTCAAAACGGCGGCAGCACCTTACGAGATTTCACCCACAGCGATGGTTCTCACGGCTATTTTCAACAATATTACCGTGTGTACGGCAAAGAAAACGCCCCCTGCTCTATTTGTGGCACATTGATAGAACGCATGGTGCAAAATCAACGCAGTTCATTTTTCTGCCCGAATTGTCAGAAATAAAAATGCTTTCAGGCAGCCTGAACGACTTCTTTATTATGCCCACATTGCTTATCGTTTATAATCACCCTTTTCAACCCAATATAAAGGATTGCGAAATGAAATTAACTTCTCCTGAATTTACTGCTGGGCAAATGTTGCCTTTGTCGTTTCAAGCCGACCAAGAGAATGCTTCTCCTGAATTGCACTGGGACGATGTGCCGCAAGGCGTGAAAAGTTTTGCGGTTGCTATGCACGACCCTGACGCACCTACGGGCGGTGCGGGCTGGTGGCACTGGTTTGTGTATAATCTGCCTGCCGACTTGCGTTCTTTGCCACACAATGCGGGCGATATTTCGGGGGCAAACTTGCCGCAAGGTGCGGTTACTTTGGCGAATACAAATAACGATAAGGCTTATGGTGGTTGTATGCCGCCTGTGGGAGACGCGGCTCATCGCTATATTTTTACGGTGTATGCTTTGGATAAGGTGTTAGACGACACGGACATTCCGCCGAACGCTCAAACTTCGTTTGTGGGCTTTGTGGTGAATGCCCATGCTCTTGATAAAGCGTCTTTAATGGCGTTCTATGAAAGAAAATAATCAATAAAAACAAGGCAATAAATTTAGATAAACTTGGCAAAAAATCATTCAATATTTTATTTTATGGTTTTCCAAACGCCAAGTTTATTTGAAGATAGATTTTTATCATCACACAGATTGAAAAATTTTTTATATAAATTTCAATAAGTTATATAATAAAAGGGTAAAGAAAAAACCGCTTGGCAAAGAATGCGAAACGGTTTCAAGTTTGATGAGGAAACATAAAAGAAAGGACAATGATTTCAGGAGTGAAATATACAGATTTTGACTTTTGGTGTCAATAGTTTTTTCAAAAATATTTTATCAATAAAAACAAGAACTTAATTTTTTGGCAAAATGGGCTAAAAACTTATAGAAAAAAACACCATTGATTTTTAAGGAAATTTTATGAAAATCGCCATAATTGATTACGGAATGGGCAACTTACATTCAGTCTTAAAATCGGTACTTTTTGTTGTGCAACACACAAAAAGCCCTGCGAAAGCGTTTTTAACGCACAATCCCGAAGAAGTTTTGTCGGCAGACAAAGTGATTTTCCCTGGACAAGGGGCCATGCCCGATTGTATGAAATCGTTGCAACAATCAGGCTTGGGCGAAGCCGTTGCTATTTCTTTGAAAAATAAACCTTTTTTTGGCATTTGCGTGGGGGCACAACTTCTGTTTGATATAAGCGAAGAAGGCAACACGCAGGGCTTGGGGCATTTTTCAGGCAGCGTCAAACGCTTTAAT
>JAFWTP010000299.1 GCA_017518845.1 Neisseriaceae bacterium | reverse complement strand
CCTATTTCGGCATTCCTGACGAATTAAAAAATAAAGTATTCGATTATCTGCCAGACGATTTAGCCCAAATTGTGCAGAATTTTGCTCAACGCTATCAATCGTAAAGTTTCAGGCTGCCTGAAAATCACAAAATAGAGTAAAATTCGTTCTTTTATATTTTTCAGGCAGCCTGAAAACAAGGTTTATTTATGCGAAGCATAAATTTTTTATTTACGAAGTAAATAAAAAGATTGCGAAGCAATCAAACCGAAGTTTCTGCGAACGAAGTGAAGCTAAAACAAGGTTTATTTGCACAAAGTGCAAATCATTGATTTACAAAGTAAATAAAAAGATTGCGAAGCAATCAAACCGAAGTTTCTGCAAACGAAGTGAAGCTAAAACAAGGTTTAGTTGATACGAAGTATCAACCTTTTACAAACGAAGTTTGTAAAAGGTTGATAACGAAGTCATTAAACCGTAGTTTCTGCGAGCCGACAGGCGAAGTTAAAACCGTTTATTTGTTTAGGGAGAGAAACGAAAATGGTAATGAATTTTTATCGTGAGCAAGAGCAAGCACGAAAACAAGAAAAAATAATGTTGCTGTTGTTTGTGTTTATATCGGTGCTTTTAACTATTATTCTCACCAAAGCCATTGACTGGGGTTATGCCTTTGTATCTAATCGAACACAAGATATACCTGATGAATTATCTTTGCTTGAATTATTATTGATAAGCATTTTGTTTTTTTCATCAATTTGTACTGCGTCATTTTATAAAGTCAAACAATTATCCAAAGGAAATTATTCTTCCATAATGACGGGCGGTATTTTATTAGATGACAATAACAATGTACGAGCCAAACAATTACGCAATACAGTTGAAGAAATGGCAATATCCGCAGGTATTCCTGTGCCGAAAATTTATGTATTAGAAAATGAGCCGTCTGTTAATGCTTTTGCCGCAGGTATTCGCCATACCGATATGGTTGTAGGCATTACGCGGGGTAGTTTGGAATATTTAAATCGTGATGAATTACAAGGCGTTGCCGCTTATCAAATGGCTCAAATTATTAACGGTTATGCACGCTTAAATACTTTAATTTATGGCGTTTTATTTGGTTTGCAATTTATTTATTCTGCATTCTCAAAAATATATAACAAGGTAGCAAAAAGTGTGAGTGAAAGAACTGACCCTTTTAATATAGGAATAGGGACTTTTACTGTTTTTTTTATTTTGATGATACCCATTTTTCCATTATGGCTGGTTGCCTATATGGGACATTTTTCAGCCAAAATGATTAAATCTAAAATTTGTCGAGAAAATGTTTTTCGAGCAGACGCAACTGCCGTTCAATTAACTCGCTATCCAAACGGTATTGCTTCTGTATTGCAAAAAAGTTTGCAAACACAATGGTCTTATATTTTATTTGCCGATGAATTTTTACATAATTTAGAACACTTACTTTTTACTTTTGGCAATAATCCGATTTATGAATTTCAAATTTTGCATACGCACCCTGACACGCAACAACGCATTAAAAAAATTCTGCCCCACTGGCGTGGGACGGAAATTATCACAGAAAATGACGCACCACGCCCTACCCAAGACACGCCTTTTTATAATCAAACGGCGGTGAAAAATGTATTGGGTGCAAGCGAGCATTCTTGGCAAAAAATATTGGAAAAAGAAGAAGTTAAAATTATTCCCACACTCGCTCAAAATCACGAAATGGCGTATGACGCAGTGGCAACAGCAGCGGTTTTGGGGATTATGGGCGGTGCAACCAGACACGATACAACCGTTGAGAACGAAGCCTACTGGTTTGCCGCCGCAAGGCAGCCTGAAAAGGCTTCGGCGGTTGTGGTTGCCATGCTGGCTCGTCACAGCGACAATAAAAAAGCATGTTTGGATATAGCCGAATTATTTAGCCAAGAATTACACAATAATATCAAAAACTTATTAGAACATGCTCTGCCTGATGAACGCCGTTTTGCGGTGTTGGTAGTTGCCTTGCCGAATGTGCGGTTAAATATTATTGGCGAAGAAAATATCAATAAATACAAACACTTTCTGCAAGAAGTGATTAAATCAGACGATAAAATCACCCTATTTGAACATTGCGTTTATGCCGCCGTTTCAGGCAGCCTGAAAATGTCGCTGATGGCAGGCTTTTTGCCGCCTGTTGGCAAAGATAAATTAAAATCAGAAATCATTGAATTGTTAAACTTAACCGCACAACACAGCAACAGCGGACACCACGCCGAAAAAGCCTTTCAGGCAGCCTTAACCGAATGTGGCTTCGCACAAACAGCATATCGCAACAACATTCCATTAGGGCGTTTATCCAGCCTACTGCACACACTCGACCGCTTGTCGTTTGCCGATAAACGCACGCTGATGAACACCATTCACACCATCGCCGACTTTGACGAACAACGCAGTAAAGAAGAAAACGACTGGATAAGCACATTAGCGATTGCATGGGAATTGTCAGGCGTTAGGGAATAAGTTTCAGGCAGCCTTTTTTCGCTTTTCTATCACAAAATAGAGTAAAATTCACCCTTTTATATTTTTTCAGGCAGCCTGAAAGGTTTTTACATGCACAACGAAGAATTTGCGGACAATCATTTTATTCGCACCATTATTGAAGAAGATTTAAAAAACGGTAAATATCAAAGCATTATCACCCGTTTTCCGCCCGAGCCGAATGGTTATTTGCATATCGGGCACGCCAAAAGTATTTGCTTGAATTTTGGTTTAGCACATATTTATGGCGGTCGTTGCAATTTGCGTTTTGACGACACCAATCCCGAAAAAGAGTCGGACGAATATGTGCGTTCGATTAAAGAAGATGTGGCGTGGTTGGGCTTTTCGTGGCATGAAGAGCATTTTGCGTCCGATTATTTTGATATGCTGTATCAATTTGCCGAAGATTTAATCCAAGCAGGCAAAGCCTATGTCGATGAATTGACGGCGGACGAAATGCGTGATTATCGTGGCACGCTCACCCAAGCAGGCAAGGAAAGCCCTTATCGCAATCGCTCTGTGGCAGAAAATTTGGATTTATTTCGCAGAATGAAATCAGGCGAATTTGAAGACGGTTCTAAAACGCTGCGGTTAAAAATTGATATGGCATCAGGCAACCTGAATTTACGCGACCCTGTGATTTACCGCATTCGCCGTGTTCATCATCACCGCACTGGCGATAAATGGTGCATTTATCCAATGTATGACTACACGCACGCTTTGTCGGACGCAATCGAACACATCACGCACTCCATTTGTACGCTTGAATTTGAAGCCCACCGCCCATTGTATGACTGGGTTGTGGAAAATGTTGCCGCTCCAAGTCGCCCACATCAATATGAATTTTCGCGGCTGGAATTGCTGTATTCCATTACTTCAAAACGCAAATTAAATCAATTAGTTACACAAAAATTTGTATCAGGTTGGGACGACCCACGCATGCCCACCATTTCAGGTATGCGGCGGCGTGGTTATACGCCTGCGGGTTTGCGGCTGTTTGCCAAACGCGCAGGCATTTCCAAAAGCGAAAATGTGGTGGATATGGAATTATTAGAAGGGGCGATTCGTGAAGATTTGCAAGCCACCGCCCCACGCCTAATGGCAGTGTTAAAGCCGTTGCAAATTGAAATTACCAACTACCAAGACGGCGAAATTCAAGGAAAATCAGCCCCCTACCACCCTGAAAATGCCGAATTTGGCGAGCGAAAACTGAAACTGTCGCCCACCATTTACATTGAACAAGACGATTTTGCAGAAACGCCGCCCAAAGGTTTCAAACGCTTAACGGTAGGCGGCGAAGTGCGTTTGCGTCATTCTTATATTATTAAATGTAATCAAGTAGTTAAAGACGGTAACGGCAATATTATCAAACTGCTTTGCACCGTTGATTACGATACGCTTGGCAAAAACCCCGAAGACCGCAAGGTCAAAGGCGTGATTCACTGGCTACCTGAAACCGCCCCGCAAGCTACCGTGCGGCTTTACGACCGCCTATTTACCGTAGAACGCCCAGACTCAGTGCGTGGAGAAGACGGCGAATATATTGATTTTATTGAATTTCTCAATCCAAACTCGATTGAAGAAGTAACAGCCAAAATCGAACCCATCGCCCTAACCCTGCCGCCCGAATCGCACTGGCAATTTGAACGCTTGGGCTATTTTGTAACCGACCGCTGGCAACACACGCAAGATAAACCAGTATTCAACCGCACGGTTACATTAAGAGATTCGTGGAAGAAGAAGTAAGCAATGTGTAGCGTGAGCAAAAGTTATTACTCATGCGTTAAATCCATATTTTAACTTCGTTGAAACGCAGGTAAAATTGTTTCGCAACTCATTGATTTAACTCGCAAATCAATGAGTTGCACTTCGTGCAAACAAACCTTGTTTCAGGCTGCCTGAAAAACTTTTTTCTTCCATTCTTTGACTGCGGCAATACGGGCTTGGCGGATTTTTTCTGGGATTTGTGATTTGTCTGTAACTGATTGAATAATGTTTTGAATATCAATCTCTTGGCAGATTTTCAAAACGCTTTGCCAGTGGTCAAATTGTGGGTAGGGGGCGTGTTCAAATGTTAGTCTGCCCCTTGTGTCGGCAAAACCGATTTTAACCGCAGAAATAAACTTTTCAGGCTGCCTGAAAGCGTCTGTTTTGTGCAGAATATCCACGATTGTGGTGGCTTTCAATTCGCTAATCGAATGAAAAAGCCCATGATTTTCTACCACAAGCAGGGCGAGTTTGGCACAATCTTTTGGCACATTCAGGCGTTTATTTAAGGCTTTCACAGGTGTTGTGCCTGCTTTTTCGTGTCCGTGATGTTTGGGCAGAATATCAGGCGGCGTTAAGGCTTTGCCCAAGTCGTGCGTTAAAGTGGCGTAGCGTTCAGGCAGGCTGAAAGCGTGTTGTGCGGCGTAATCGACTGCCATTAAAGTATGCACCGCACAGTCGATTTCGGGGTGATAATCCGCTCGCTGTGGCACGCCGTAAAGTGCGTTAATTTCAGGCAAAATCACCGCTAACGCACCACATTCTTTGAGTACCGCAAACATTTTGGACGGCGTTTTTTCCATTAAGCCACGCGAAATTTCTTGCCACACTCGCTCTGGTACTAATGCCGACACTTCGCCGTTGGCAACCATATTTTTCATTAAACACATGGTTTCAGGGGCAACCTGAAAACCGTAGCGAGCGGCAAAGCGGGCGGTGCGTAAAATGCGAACAGGATCTTCGGCAAAAGCAGGGCTAACATGGCGTAATATTTTGTTTTGTAAGTCTTTTTGTCCTCCAAATGGGTCAATCAGGCTGCCTGAACGGTCTTCTGCCATTGCGTTAATGGTTAAATCTCGGCGAGATAAATCGTCTTCAAGCGAAACTTGGGACGAAGTATCAAACGCAAAACCAGCGTAGCCTTTGCTAATTTTGCGTTCGGTGCGAGCAAGTGCATATTCTTCGTGCGTTTTGGGGTGCAAAAACACAGGAAAATCGCGTCCCACAGGCAAAAAGCCTTGTGCCATCAGTTCATCAGGTGAAGAACCAACCACAACCCAATCGCAGTCCTGCACAGGCAGGCCTAACAACTTATCCCGCACCGCACCGCCGACTAAATAAATTTGTGCCATTTTGTTGATATTTTGCTTGATATATGGGAATTATATTTGATTTTTGCGTTGCTTTGTTTGTGGAACTTTGTTTCAGGCTGCCTGAACGATAAACAGCAACGCCAAAAAAAGATACTGTCATTGCGAGCATTGCCAAAGGCAATGCGTACGCAATCTCCTTGCTATAAAAAATGCACCTATCCAAAAAACGGCAATGTAAAAAACCTTTCAGGCAACCTGAAATTGCACTGTAATATGATAAAATCGGTTATCTTTTAACCTTTTTTCAAGGAGCAAACAATGAACACGCAACTCACTGATAATGAAGCATTAGAATTAAAAGCATTGATTGCTCCGTCTGATGAAAAATTAGCCAAAATAGAAAATTTAGAAGAAGTAAAACGGTATTTATTGGGTTTGACAAGGTTGGCTTTAAGGCGGCGTGATAATTTAACCACGCTGCCTGAAAGTATTGGCAAACTCACGCAACTCACAGAATTAAATCTAATGGGGTGCGAAAATCTCACTACGCTACCTGAAAGTATTGGTAATTTAACGCAACTCACAGAATTAGGTTTAATGGGTTGTGAAAATCTCACCACGCTACCTGAAAGTATTGGCAAACTCACGCAACTCACAGAATTAAATCTAATGGGGTGCGAAAATCTCACTACGCTACCTGAAAGTATTGGTAATTTAACGCAACTCACAGAATTAAATCTAATGTGGTGCGAAAATCTTACTACGCTGCCTGAAAGTATTGGCAAACTCACGCAACTCACAGAATTAAATTTTGGGTGGTGTAAAAATCTCACTACGCTGCCTGAAAGTATGGGCAAACTCACTCAACTCACAGAATTAAATTTTAGGTGGTGTGAAAATCTCACTACGCTGCCTGAAAGTATGGGCAAACTCACTCAACTCACAGAATTAAATTTTAGGTGGTGTGAAAATCTCACTACGCTACCTGAAAGTATGGGCAAACTCACGCAACTCACAGAATTATATTTAAATGGTTGTAAAAATCTTACTGTGCTGCCTGAAAGTATGGGCAAACTCACGCAACTCACAGAATTAAATTTTAGGTGGTGTAAAAATCTCACTACGCTACCTGAAAGTATGGGCAATTTAACGAAACTGACGGAGTTAAATTTGGCGGGTTGTGAAAATCTTACCATAGTACCCGAAATTTTCAATAAATTAACGCAACTTGTGGCATTATCTTTAAGTGGTAATAAAAATACAGCATTATTTTTTCAACACATTGATAATTTTACACAACTGAAAAAATTAGGTTTAACTGATGACAAAAATCTCACCACGCTGCCTGAAAGTATTGGCAATTTAACGAAACTCACAAAATTAAATCTAATAGGATGCGAAAATCTCACCACGCTGCCTGAAAGTATGGGCAAACTCACGCAACTCACAGAATTAGATTTAATGGCTTGTAAAAATCTCACTACGCTACCTGAAAGTATCGGTAAATTGACGCAACTCACAGAATTAGATTTAAGCGGTTGCAAAAATCTTACTACGCTACCTGAAAATATTGGCAAACTCACGCAACTAATCGAGTTGGATTTAACTGGTTGTAAAAAACTTACCACGCTACCTGAAAGCATTCAACAATTAGACAAATCAAAACTAAATAATGTATCTTTACTTTCTATTGGTGATGTTTTTTATCGACAAAAAGAATATGCACAAGCCAAAGAATACTATTCATTAGTTAAATATAGAGAATTTTTTCATTTTGTAAATGATTTATCATATTTTAAAGCACAATTAGGATTGGCATTGATTGAAATACAGGAAGAAGAACCTAATTTAAATAAAATACATAGTCATCTTGATAATGCTAAAAAATCAAATCCAGAATATTATGTACAAAATATTATTGATAAAATAAAAACCGTTGAAAATAATAATAAAAAAGAATATTTACTTAATATTTTTACTGCTTTTTTTAATATTCGCGAAACACTGCTTGTAGGAAAACATAATAATAGTTTTTATGAACAATCGTTTGCTCATTATGCCAAACCTGATATTGCCATGAAATTATTAGATAAAAAGGAAAATAAAGAAAACAATAAAGAAAATAGTAAAGAAGATAATCCATTTAGAATAGGCAGTACCACTTTTGTGAATGACCCTAAAGAAGGTAAGGTGGTTTTTGATTATTTTAATCAATTAAAAATATTGAAAAAACAAAATATTAAACTTAAACTTCAATCTAAATCGTCATTGGCAACATTTGTGGGTTGTTTTACTTTTAATCACGATAGCCTTAATCAGTTTCGCTTATATGGAAAAGACAATAATCAAGAAGCCACAGGGGTGAGTATTGTATTAAACGCTGATTTTTTTAGTG
>JAFWTP010000023.1 GCA_017518845.1 Neisseriaceae bacterium | reverse complement strand
TAATATATTGATTTAATTCATTAAATTCATCTTCTGAATAATCAGTAAGCAAAGCCTTATCATAGCGTTTTTCTGCCACTAACTTTTGTGTATGAGCCAGCAAATGCGGCGGTTCAAAACCGCCAAAAGCGATTTTACGCAGATGAAAAATATTCAACCGAGCGGCAAGGTATTGATAATCAGGCGATTCTTCGCTAATCAAATCCGCCGCCGCCTTGATAATCGTTTCGTGAATATCCGCCGTGCGAATACCGTTGTAAAACTGAATGTGCGACTTCAACTCAACCTGCGACACGGAGACATTATTCAAGCCCTCTGCCGCCCAAGTAATCACCTTGTGAATTTTATCTAAATTGACTTGCTCTAAACGTCCATCACGTTTAGTAACCATAGAAACGCCATTCATACCCTACTGATTCCGTACTCTTATAAAAACAAAAAAACCACACAAACGTCTGCGGCATGTTTCAAATTATACCCAATTTTTTACATACCGTCTTAACAATTTAGTTAATATAAATCATATAGTTATATTAAGCATTTGATAAATATTGAACCTTTTAAACACTGCCGGAAAAATTGCTATCAGACCACGGTGCTGCGCGAATTAGGAGCAACATACCTGGTATTGCCAACAAAAAACACAGCCAAAAAAACGATGTGTAGCCCAAAGCATTAATTAGAAAACCGGTAGTCGCATTAATCACTGTACGTGGCACAGCTGAAAGTGCGGTTAGCAATGCCAATTGTGTTACCGTATAAGCAGGATTAGTTTCGCGTGCGATAAAGGCAACAAATGCAGCGGTTCCCAAACCAATGCCAATCGCTTCGCCTGCGACAACAACGCCTAACATTAATCGATGAACTATATTTACAGTATGTGATGAAAAAAATAATTCAACCGAAACAGTACCATTGTGCCACATAGCTTGTTGGCAGAAAATGCGAGATTCAAAAGCAAAAGGACCTTGTGCTGCCAACCATACAAAGCCTAAAATCGTTACCATCTGCACAATACCAAATAACCATAATGCTTTATTAATACCCAACTTTAACATCCAAATGCCACCGATAATACCGGCGATAATCATTGACCATAATCCAGCATTTTTAGCGATAATGGCTAAATCATTGGCAGAAAATCCCATATCCAAGTAAAACGGCGAAGCCAAAGCGGTTGCCATGCTATCTCCCAATTTGTAAAAGAAGATAAACGCCAATACAAACAAACCATGTGATACACCCTTACGTGAAAAAAATTCGATAAATGGTTGAACAACGGTATCACGTAAAGTTTTAGGAGTGGTAATACTAAGACGTGGTTCTTTCACCATAAGCGTCATTAATATTCCAGGTAACATAAAAGCAGCGGTTACACCAAACGCCATCTGCCATGAAGCATAAGTAGATAAAATCAGAGCCAAAGAACCTGGAATTAAAGAGGCAATTCTGTACGCATTCACATGAATAGCATTGCCTAAACCTAATTCATAATCTTCCAATATTTCACGGCGAAAGGCATCAATCACAGTATCTTGCGTTG
>JAFWTP010000298.1 GCA_017518845.1 Neisseriaceae bacterium | reverse complement strand
CAGGAAAAGAACAGCCCCGTGCCACCATCGGCAGACCGAATGTCGTGGAACAAGTGGTGCATTTTGTCAATCGCCCCTTGCCCAGCGGCGTGCCGAGCAAAACCGCACGAGCCTTATTAGACATAGAAGACCGCAAATTTGTGCCGATTATCCGCAACCCACAACTGCCGGACGACACCGAAGCCGTGTTCTATTTTCCAGGTTGCGGTTCTGAACGCCTATTCAGCCAAATTTCCATGGCAGTTTTGGCAATGCTGTGGCAGGCAGGCGTGCAAACCGTTTTACCACCAGGTTATGTATGCTGTGGCTACCCACAAACCGCCACAGGACGCAAAGACAAAGGCGATGCATTAGTTACCGCCAATCGCGTCTTGTTTCACCGTGTCGCTAACACCTTGAATTATTTAGACATTAAAACCGTAGTCGTCAGTTGCGGCACCTGCTACGACCAATTATTAGAATACCATTTTGAAAAAATATTCCCTGATTGTCGCATTATCGACATTCACGAATATTTATTAGAAAAAGAAATCAGGCTGCCTGAAAACGCACAGGGTAAGCCGTATTTGTATCACGACCCTTGCCACAGCCCGATTAAAACCACTGCACCGATGAATGTGGTCAAAGGCTTAATGGGAGACGGCGTGGTGCTGTCCGACCGCTGCTGCGGCGAAAGCGGCACATTCGCGGTTAATCGCCCCGACATTGCCACGCAGGTGAAATTCCGCAAACAAGAAGAAATCAACAAAAACTTGGGACAATTAGACAACAAAGACGGCGTAAAACTCTTAACCACCTGCCCCGCCTGCCTACAAGGCTTAAACCGCTACCGCTTGGACACAGGCGTTGAAAGCGAATTTCTCGTAGTCGAAACCGCCCGCCTATTATTAGGCGAAAACTGGCAAGCCGATTACTTGGAAAAACTACAAAATGGCGGCGTGGAGAAAGTGTTGTTGTAATTTTCAAACCGTAACCCATTCGTTACGGTTTGAAAGCGTTACACATTGTAACGCTTTCAGGCAGCCTGAATACAAAAAAAGCGGTGTTTTCACACCGCCTGTTTTTCAACAACCTAAATATATTATTTAATTTTATTTTCTTTATAAATTACATGCTTACGAGCAACTGGGTCAAATTTTTTGATTTCCATTTTCGTAGGCATTGTGCGTTTATTTTTGGTTGTGGTATAGAAATGACCTGTTCCTGCGGTCGATTCTAATTTGATTTTATCACGCATTTTTAAACCCTCCTATTATGCTTTTAATTCAGCCAAAACAGCGTCAATGCCGTTTTTGTCGATGGTTCTTAAAGCGGCGTTAGAAACACGCAAGCGAATCCAGCGGTTTTCGCTTTCCGACCAAAAGCGGCGAGATTGCAAATTGGGCAAAAAGCGGCGTTTGGTTTTGTTGTTTGCGTGAGAAACATTGTTGCCACTCATTGGGCGTTTCCCAGTAATTTTGCACACTCGTGCCATAATCAAATTCCTTATAAAAATTAAATAAAATTTTGCGAAACGGACTTTATACCATAAAACAACACACCATTTCAAGTACATTTTTTATTTCAGGCAGCCTGAAAACGGTTATATCCAATTATCCAACAATAAACCGTCAATGCGTTCAAACTCTTTGGTGTTATTGGTGATTAACGGAATATCCAAAGAAAGAGCATGACTGGCAATCAACAAATCCAATGCACCAATCGGCGTGCCACGCTGTTGCAGATGATGACGAATTTTAGCGTAGTGCCAAATGGCTTTTTCGTCAAAGGGCAAAATCTCTAATGGGGCAAGAAACTTTAACAACGCTGCTTTATTTTTTGCCGAACTTGATTTTTCTACACCAAACGCCAATTCGCATGCGGTAATATTGGAAATGCCTATTTCACCGATTTTGTATTGTGCAAATTTTTCAAATACTTGGCTTGGTTTTTTGTTGATAATATAGATACAAATATTGGTATCCAACATCAATTTGATTTTCATACGATTTCATCTCGTTGTTGTTCATTTTGTTATTCTCGTTGCAACGAGAAATTGCACTCAAACTCATCAAGAGCCTGTTGCATTGCCAGCCACGCATTCTTTTTTTTGGGTAACAGCAAAACGCCATTGCCAAAATGTTTGATAATCACTTCCTTGCTGTCAAATTCAAACGATTTGGGCAAACGCACTGCTTGTGAGCGACCTGTGTTAAAAATTTTAGCAGTTTGCATACAAATAACTCCTGTGGGCTGTGGGTAAGTGAAGTTTATCACTTTTATTCAAGTTTTTTCTTTTTAATTATATTGAACAACTTTATTTGCCGCTTGCTTAAATTGTTTCAGGCAGCCTGAAAATGTATGAACTACAACTCATATTTTTTATTCATTGTATAAAAAGCGACCATCATCTCGACAACGCCTAATAAATGCTGGCGTTCGGTATCGTTTAACTGTTTCATCAAGTCGATTAAGCGGCGTGCTTGGTCGTGGATACTATGACTGCTTTCTTTAAGTAAATCAGTGGCTTCGCAATCGAAAATATGGGCTAACTGTATCAGGCGAGCAACCGTAGGCATAATCGTGCCGCGTTCCATACGCGAAACCGCTTCATTGCTGATATTCAATCGTTCCGCCACTTGTGCCTGCGTTAAACCTGCCATTAAGCGATATTTCGCAATCGCCCGCCCGATTGACTGTGCCAAAGCCGTATCCGTCAGCATTTCCGACATAAAAAAACCCATATCTTAT
>JAFWTP010000297.1 GCA_017518845.1 Neisseriaceae bacterium | reverse complement strand
CAATGGCGACACCCAAGAAGTGCTTGTCCCCCAAGTATATCTTGCCAAAGCAAGCAGCCTGAAAGGTTCTAACGGCACCAAAACCCTGATTTCAGCCAGAGAGATTGATTTAGCCATAGACGAATTGAATAACACAGCCATTATTCAAACGCAGGGTAATAATCTCATTACGGCGAACCGCATTAAAAACAATGACGGCGGAGAAGTTTCAGGCAGCGTTGTTGTTCTGCATGCCAAAGACAAACTCAACAATGACGGCGGCAGTGTGCGTGGTAAAAACGCCGTAGGTTTGTATTCGGATAAAGACATTTCTTTACAAACCACAACTTATTCCACAGAAAACAAAATCGGCAAGAGTGAATTTAGCCGCACTGGTATTGCCAATGTGAGCCAAGTTACCGTTGAAAATCCAGACGGCATAATAGACATTCAAGCCAAAACGATGTCCATCTCAAAGCCGCCAATTTACAAAGTTCAGGCAGCCTGAATGTGACTGCGGACGGTAAAATCAATAGCGACACCGTTAAGGTTTCTGAACGCAATTTCAGTTACGGCAGTGATGAATATTTCTTTGACGAAGCCAAATCGCAAGAGATTGGCACAAACGCCCAAGCGGTAGGCGATATTAACTTTGTGTCCAAAGGGGACGGCAACTATCGTGCGGTGAATATCAACAGTGAGAACGGCAAAACGCAGATAGTTTCGCGGGATGGCAAAATCAGCGTAAAAGAGGGCAGAGCCAAAAACCACATAGAAACCCGCACGCATAGCCAAACAAGTTCGCTACTGTCTTCCAAAACAGAAGATAGACATTATTTAAGCGATAGCGATGAAGCCCTACACAGCAATATTACAGGCAAAAATGCGGTGATTATTGGTGCAAAAGGCGATGTCAATATTGTGGGGGCGAATATTATTTCAGGTGATGAAAGCGATGTGCCGACAACGGCACAGCAAGGTCTTTCAGGCAGCCTGAATTATCCAGCAATCACAAATCAAGCCATCAAAAACACTCAAAACAACGCCCAAAACAAACCAAAAACCGTGATTTATTCCGAAGACGGCGATGTCAATATCCAAGCCGCTCAAAACTTCTACAACACCGAAGAAGAGAAAACGGTTAAAAAATCAGGTTTGCTTGGCACAGGCGGTATAAGCTTTACCATTGGCAAACAAAAAAGCATAACCGAAAGCGACAACGCGGCGTTAATTCACAGCGGCTCAATGGTTGGCAGTTTGGGTGGTGACACCACCATTTACGCAGGAAAGAATTATGAACAAGTGGGTTCTACTGTTTTATCCGTAGGCGGAGAAACCACCATTTCCGCCGATAAAGTCGATATCAAAGCCGCCGAAAATCGCAATGTCGATAAATACAAACAATCGTTTGAACAAAAAGGGCTAACCGTTGCCTTATCTTCGGTGGTTACCGATTTAGCCCAATCGGCGTATGGCGTTGCCAAATCGGCAGATAACATTGGCAAATCCAAAAACGACCGAGTCAATGCCATGGCGGCGGCAAATGCGGCTTAT
>JAFWTP010000296.1 GCA_017518845.1 Neisseriaceae bacterium | reverse complement strand
TCCGTATGACGCTAAAACTTCAAAATCGCTGCCTAAATATTTTTTCAGCGTTTTGGCTTTGGAAGGCGATTCGACAATCAATAAATTTTTGCTCATATTTATTTGTTCCTACAATATTTTATGCTTTCAGGCTGCCTGAAATACATTTGTTTTCAGTATATTATATTTTTCAGGCTGCCTGAAATACTTAATGCACAATCGTTTTATCGTCAAACACATTCAATAATTTTTCGCCCATTTCGTCTGATAAATCTTGCACCGCGTTGTTTAGGCGAATCAGCATTAACAATTTGGCATTCGCAATGGTGATTTCATCATCAGGCAAGTTCAGCAGGGCGTGGATTAAGCGTTCGCGTTCGGCAAATTGAATTTCGCCCGTTTTCATCACGCTGTGCAGAAAATCCTGCACTTCCAACGGTAGCCGCAGTTGTTCGTCAGCCGAAAAAATACGAATGGCACTGGGCGAAGTTTGCGTTTTTGCCGCCGTGTCGGTGGTGGAAAACAATGCGTCCAAACAGGTGGCAGCACAGCCGATTTCCCACGGGTCGCGGCCTGCGGAAATTAAATGTGCCAAAATCGATTCGTGCGATACCGTTTCGCTTTCACAAAAATAATCAAATAATGCCGAAAAAACTTCAAACATAGGAGTGGGTTCGGGGTTGGTATTCATATTCATCTTAATTTATTGTAGTCGCTGATAAAAACCGCCAGCAGTTGTGGCAATCATGCCGTCTAATTCCAAATCTAATAATATAGCATATAAATCCGCTGTGTGAAGATTTAAGCGTTGTGCCAACGCGTCTGGGTGTATGGGGTCGTAAGCCATAGCGTCCAAAATATGCTTGCGGGTGCAATCTTCCTGTTTTTGTGGCGTTGCGTCAAGCGTTTCAGGCAGGTTAAACGCGTTTTTAGGTGATTTTTGCGCGGATTTTGGCGTTTCAGGCTGCCTGAATGCACGCAAAGCGTGTTCGCATTCAGCCAAAATATCTGCCACACTGGTAACCAAAGCCGCACCATCGCGAATTAACTTGTGGCAACCTGCACTTTGTGGATTGAGAATCGAGCCTGGCACTGCCATCACATCGCGTCCCAACTCGCCTGCAAGCCTTGCGGTAATTAAAGAACCCGATTTTTCCGCCGCTTCAATCACCACAGTGCCTAATCCCAAAGCGGCAATTAAGCGATTGCGACGCGGAAAATTTTTTGCCACAGGCGTGGTATTGAGCGGAAATTCCGATAACAACAAACCTGTTTGCGACATGGCTACTGCCAAATCCTGATTTTTGGCAGGATAAACAATGTCAATGCCTGTACCCAAAACGCCAATCGTGCTGTTTCTGCCTAACAATGCTCCCTGATGAGCCGCTGCGTCAATGCCGTCTGCAAAGCCCGATACCACAGTAATGCCCTGTTCAGACAATTCTTTCCCAAACTGCTTGGCAATTTGCACCGCCTGCGGTGTGGCACGGCGAGACCCCACAATCGCAATCTTGGGTTGTTGCAAAAGAGCGATATTACCGTGCAGAAACAACACAGGCGGCGGTCGCATGCCCTGTGCCAAACTCATCGGATAATCATCGTCCAGAAGCGTTAAAATATGGCGATTGCCGCCTTTTTCTAACCACGCCATGGCACATTCCGCCGATTTTTCCGCCGTTTTATTGAGCAACAAAGGCAAAGCCTTATCCGCCTGCTCCAAACAGGGTTTGAGCTCATCAGCAGTCGCCGATAAAATCGCGTTAATCGAACCCAATCGTTTCATCAACATGGCAAACGATATAGGGCCAACATAAGGCGTTAGGGCAACGGTTAAATAGCGAAATAAATCATCACGATAAAGCATATTTTTCTCGAAAAATATTAGACATTGCATTAAAACTTTTCAGGCAGCCTGAAACTGATTTCAAATCAACTGTTTTGCCGTCAGGCAAAACAAAATATAGTCAATTCACAGCAAAATCATGCAGCGTTGTTTCGCCTTGCCGTATTATTTATACTGTCGCAGGCAATCTGCCTTGCCTGCTTTTACTGTGAACCGACTATAACTGCTCACTGCTCACTGTTTTTCAGGCAGCCTGAAAAAACAAAGGCGTATGCCCAGCACACGCCTTTTGCCTTTAACATACCATTAGTGGCTGTAAATCGCACCTGCACCTGGATTGACTGCTACTTCGGGTGGGAAGTTTAAGTCTTCCAAGTCTTGACCAGGATTGCCTGCCAAGTCGCCAATCGAAACTTCAACCGTAGGATTGATTAAGATGGCATAAGCAATGCGTTCGCTGGTCATATATACCATGGCTTGACCCACTTCTTCGGCAGGAATCACCACATATTTGGTTTTGCCGCTATCGTTGCGTTTTACCGCTTTGTGGTTTTTATACAAACTAATGATTGTGCCTTTATCCAAGCCATCGCGTTCGCCACGATTCACTAAAACGGTTTGGTTTTGACCCGCTTCGGAAACGCCATTGAAAACACGAATCACACGACCCTTCACTTCCACTTGTGGGTTGTGTGGTGCAAAGTTAAAGCGTTCGTGGCTATTCATCGGAATATATTTCAAACGATCGCCTTCGTTGATTTCCGATACCACTTTGGTGATTTCAAACGGTTGTGCCACAGTAGCAGGGGCTTTCATAATGCCGTTGATTTGGTGGTAGCGTTCGTCTGTTGCCAATTTTTCGGCTTCTTCGGCAGTTTGTTGTACGCGTGGTCCGCCATTGCGAGACATCAGCGTTGCCACTTCACCGCTATATACCACTTCTTGACCCAAAACTTCTTTGGTATCGGGGTCAATCACAGGACCAGTAACACGGTAAGTTAAATAACGACCTGATTCGCCGCGTTTGTCGCCATACACACGGTCGCCAACAGAGTACAACAAGCGTTTGTCAGGACCTGCCACTAATTGCGGTGCGGCGTTGGTTTCTTCCACAGAAATCACATTGGGGTGTTCCATAAATGCACGCAGTGTATTGATTGGCAAGGTTTCTAAACTGTAACCGCCTGATACATCGTGCATACCAGGACGCAACTTAATGGTTTGACCTTGACCACCACGAGTGCCCGCACCTTCAACGCCCAAGCGTGGGCGACCTTGTGCGTCATAAGTTAAAACCAACACTTGACCTGGATAAATCAAATGTGGGTTTTTGATTTGTGATTTGTTCATGCCCCACAACTCTGGCCATTGACCAGGTTGATTGAGATACATACCAGAAATGCCCCACAGCGTATCGCCTTTTTTCACCGTGTAGCGTTCAGGAGCACCTTTTTTGACGGTTAAAGCCAAAGACGGTGCAGAAATTGCCAAACTCATGGCACAAAGCAAGGTTATAATGGGTTTTTTCATATGATGATTCCCTTTACTGGATATTTATAAGGTGTCATAGATTACACTGTAATCATATACTACATTGTGGAAAGATTACCACTAAATTAAACATTTTTTTTCATTTAAGGGCAAATTGTGTTAATTTTTTACCAAAATTAGACCTACTGGAAGAGTATTTTATGGCAATTCTCGATATTTTGAAATACCCAGATGAGCGGCTACACACGGTTGCCGCTCCTGTTGTTGAAGTCAATGACGACATTCGCCGCATTGTTAGCGATATGGCGGAAACGATGTATGCCAGCAAGGGCATTGGTTTGGCAGCCACGCAGGTGAATATTCATCAACAAATTGTGGTGATGGATTTATCCGAAGAACGCAATCAGTTACGCGTGTTTATTAACGCCAAAATTACGGATAAACAAGGCGAGCAGGTGTATGAAGAAGGCTGTTTATCCGTGCCAGGTGTGTTTGATAAAGTCAAACGCGCCGCCGAAATTACGGTTGAAGCATTAGACGAAAACGGCAAGCCTTTCACCTTGAACGCAGACGGGCTTTTGGCGGTGTGTATTCAACATGAATTAGACCACTTAAAGGGTAAGGTTTTTGTAGAATATTTATCGCGTTTGAAACAAAATCGCATTGTGGCAAAAATGAAGAAACTATCCAGAGAAAAGGACGAAGAATGAAAGTCATTTTCGCAGGCACGCCGCCGTTTGCGGCAACGGCATTAAAAGCGATTGCCGAAAAACACGAAGTGGTGTGTGTTTTAACGCAACCTGACCGCCCCGCAGGACGCGGCATGCATTTGAAGCCGTCTGCGGTCAAAGAGACGGCGTTGAAATTGAATATTCCAGTCAGGCAGCCTGAAACGCTGAAAAACGCTGATATTCAGGCAGCCTTATTGTCATACAACGCCGATATTATGGTTGTGGCGGCGTATGGTTTGTTGTTGCCCAAAGCACTGTTAGATATGCCCCAATATGGCTGCCTGAATATTCACGCGTCTTTACTGCCGCGTTGGCGTGGAGCGGCACCCATTCAGCGCGCGATTGAAGCAGGCGACAAACAAACAGGCATTTGCATTATGCAAATGGACGAAGGTTTGGACACAGGGGCAGTGCTGCACCGCTCGGTTGTGGCGATTGCCGATGATGATACGGCGGCAACCCTGCACGATAAATTGATGATTCAAGGGGCAGAAGATATTGTTGCAGTTTTGCAACAATTACCGAATGTGAAAAGCGAACCGCAACCGACAAGCGGCATTTCGTATGCCAAAAAAATCGGCAAAGACGAAGCGTTTATCAACTGGAAACTTTCAGGCAGCCAAATTGAGCGGCAAATTCGTGCGTTTAACCCCTTTCCTGTGGCAAAAACGCTGTATCACGGCAGTGTGTGGAAGATTTTTTCAGGCAGCCTGAAAAATGAGACGACTGATAAACCTGCTGGCACGATTATTCACGCTGATGAAAACGGTTTGTGCATTGCCACAGGCGATAATCACATTTTGCAAATTAGCGAAATTCAAGCGGCAGGCTCTCGTAAAATGGCTGTGGCAGATTTCTTACACGGCACGCCTGTGGCGGTGAATGATAAGTTGGGCGATTAGTTTGGGCGTTACGGTTTTTCAGGCAGCCTGAAATCCGAACCATTAGGAGATTAAATTGAGTTTGCGTGATATTCAAAAAGCGGCGGTACACTGTTTGCTATCAGTGGAAAACGGCACGAATTTGCGGCTGGCTTTATCGTGTGGCAAGGATTTGCCTGATAGTGAGCATGCGGCTTTTTTGGATACATCTTATGGCGTGCAACGCTTTTCAGGCAGCCTGAAAGACTTGTTGTCTTCATTATTAAATAAACCTTTGACCGATAAAAATATTAACGCACTGTTGCGTGTTGCTTTTTATCAACTGGCGTACACCCGTACACCGCCGCACGCAGTAGTCAATGAAGCGGTGATTTTGTCTGCCAAATGGCAGCACGGTAAGTTTAAAAACTTGGTGAATGCTCTGTTGCGGCGGTTTTTGCGGGAAAAAGACGCACTGTTAGAAAAAGTCAAAAACAATTCCAATCTGCCCGAATGGTTTGAAAATCGCCTGTATGAAGATTATCCTGATGACGCACACCATATTATTCAGGTCAGCACACAGCACCCGCCTTTGACGCTGCGACTGAATAGACGCAAAACCAATCGCCAAAATTATGGCGAAATGCTACAAAAAAACAACATAGCACACACTTTTTTAAGCGATATTGCCGTTTGTTTGCAAAATCCTGTTAAAGTATCGGAAATACCGCATTTTGCATACGGCTTTGTGTCGGTGCAGGATTTTGGGGCAATGCGTGCCGCCGAACTGTTGCAGCCCAAAGACGGCGAACGCATTTTAGACGCGTGTGCCGCACCAGGCGGCAAAACCGCTCATATTTTGGAGATTGCCGATTGCGATGTAACCGCTGTGGATATAGACGCAAATCGTTTGCAAAAAGTCCAAGACAATTTGCAACGATTAGGCTTTCAGGCAGCCTTAAAAGCCGCTAATGCAGCAAATGTTGATGAATGGTATAACGGACAACCCTTTGACGCGATTTTAGCCGATGTGCCGTGTTCTGCCACAGGCACAATTCGCCGCAATCCCGATATAAAATGGTTGCGAAGAGTTGATGACGCACAAAAAATCGCACAACAACAAGTGCGTTTATTAGATAATTTATGGGGCTGCCTGAATAATGGCGGCAGAATGTTGTTTGCCACTTGTTCGATTTTTCGTGAAGAAAATCAACAACAGGTAAGCCACTTTTTACAACGGCACGATGACGCACAATGCGTGTTACAACAACAACTGCTGCCCGATGACTGGCAAGACGGATTTTATTATGCACTGTTGCAGAAAAATTAAACATTTTCTTGCGTTATGCCTATTGCTGATATGTTTTCCAGCAATGGCAGACGGCGTGCGTGCGTTAAAATCGGACGGCATTAAAATGCCCAATGGCACGGTTTTGGTGAGCACCCGTTTTTATATCGACTTGCCGCGTCCTTTGCAAGAAGTGTTAAAACAGGGCATTCCTTTGCAATTTGATTTGTCGTATCAACTCACGCACCCCACTGCCGCCGCGTATAAACTGCGTTTTAATCAATTATTTAACGATGACAATATTATTTCTTACAAACTGTCGTATCACCCCGTAACCAATCGTTATCGCGTTGCCACAGGTTCTTTTTATACCGATTATCCCAATTTAAATACGGCGTTAAAGGCGTTGGGGGCAACCGCCAACTGGCAAATTTTACCCACAGGCACCCTGAACAATTATTCCGCAGCCGAAACAGGCGTGAGCGTGCAACTTGCCTTAAATGAACAACGACTGCCCAAACCGTATCAAGTGAATGTTGCCGATAAATCCAAACGCTGGAAATTAAACAGCGGCTGGATTCGCTTGAATATTGTGGGGGAATAAGCATGGGGCGGTTTTTAGTTGTCGTCAGTGTACTCACGGTGATTGTGCTGTATCTACTGTCGGTTTCCACTTACGCCGCTACGCTGTCGGCACAGTTTCGCACTGTGTTTGCCTTGTCGTCCGTGGTGTGCTTAGTGTTGCTGTTTTCTTTGGTTCGCCAACTGTGGAAACTGCAAAAAGATGCCAAAGCCCAAGTGTTGGGTTCTAAACTCACACAACGCTTGGTACGCATGTTTGTCAGCGTGGTGTTTGTGCCGTCTTTGGCAATTTTCTTGGTGTCGTCTTATTTTATTAAAACCACGATTGATTCTTGGTTTAATGATGAAGTCAGTTTGGCGTTAAATCGTGGCGTGGAATTGTCGAAAAATTTATTGCAGGAATTTCAACAAGATATGCAAAAGGAAGTGCAGCAGTGGCGGCAAGCATTGCCCGATGACAACAGTTTTCAGGCAGCCTTAAACAATCACCCTAATGCCAATCAGTTTTATCATATTATTGTTTTTCCACAAAATAATGCCACACCTGTGGCGTATGGCGGTGCGTCTGCGGTGATTAACCACTTGCCTGATATCAGCGAATTTCCCACGCAAATTGAAATGGTAAGCGATACCGTGGCGTTAAATAACACATTGTTTGTGCAAGTATGGCTGCCTGAAAAAGAATATTGGTTCTTGTTCAGGCAGCCTGTGCCAACGGAAATTGCCAATAATATTGTGTATATCGAAAACGCCCGTTCGCAATATGCACAATCGTCTTACAATAAAAACGCCCTGCAAGCCTTTTTTCTAATGACATTGGTTATGGCAACGCTTTTGGCAATGGTGTTGGCTCTGTTGGTTGCGATTTACTTTGCCCGCAAATTTATCGCACCGTTAGCGTCTTTGGCACAAGCCACAAACGCTGTGGCACAAGGCGATTTCACCCGCCGCGCCCCCGTGTATCGCCAAGACGAATTGGGCATATTTTCTGCTCGTTTTAATCGTATGGTGCAGCAGTTGCAAAACGCCCAAATCACCACTGAACAAATGCACATTCAACAAGAACAAGCCCGCCGCCATTTGGAATTGGTGTTATCCACATTATCCAGCGGAGTGATGACATTGGACGAAGCAGGCAGCCTGAAAACCTTTAATGACGGGGCTCGCCGCATTTTAGACTTTCCCTTGCATGAATTAGTGGGCGTGTCGCCCGAAGAATGGCACAACAGCGAAATTGCCGATTTTATTCGCCAACTGACCAAAAACTTACAACAAGAAAACGCAGTCGAAATTGAATATCAAACGCCCGATAAAACCCGCATTTTAATGGGACGGGCGGCGTTATTGCCGAATAAACAAGACATTTTATTGGTGTTTGACGATGTAACCGATTTGGCGTCTGCCCAAAAAGAAGCCGCTTGGGGCGAAGTGGCACGCCGCTTGGCTCACGAAATTAAAAATCCGCTCACCCCCATTCGTTTGTCTGCCGAACGCTTGGCGATGAAACTCACCGACAAATTGGGCGAAACAGACGCGGCTATGCTCAATCGCTCCACCGACACCATTATCAACCAAGTTGATGCCCTGCAAGAATTGGTGGAAGGTTTCCGCAATTATGCCCGTTCAGGCAGCCTGAAATTGATTCCCACCGATTTCAATCAAATTGTCGCTGAAATTTTGGTATTATACGAATATTCGGCAGAATATCATTTTACGGTGAATCGTTGTGAAGAACCGCTAATGATTTTGGCTGACCACACCGCGATACGGCAAGTGCTGCATAATCTGTTTAAAAACGCCGCCGAAGCCGCCGCAGACGATGAAACCCCACAAGTGTGGGTGAGCAGTGCCACAGACGGCAAAAACGCCGTGTTGGTAGTAAAAAATAACGGAAAAACTTTTCAAAGCAATATGTTACATCAAATTTTTGAACCTTATATCACCGACAAACCCACAGGCACAGGTTTGGGCTTGGCTGTGGTGAAAAAGATTATTGATGAACATCACGGAACAGTTAGTGCAGGAAACGAAGACGATAGGGCAACAGTGAAAGTAACTCTGCCCCTATTCAACGGAGAAACCAGATGAAAGCAAGCGATATTTTAATTGTTGATGACGAAATCGGCATTCGCAATTTACTGTCAGAAATTTTACAAGACGAAGGCTACACCGTTGCCACCGCAGAAAATGTGGAAACTGCCCGCCGCTTACGCCAAGAAACCCGTCCTGCAATGGTTTTGTTAGACATTTGGTTGCCTGACAGCGATGGTATTACTTTGCTAAAAGAATGGGCAAGAGAAGGCTTACTCGATATGCCTGTGGTGATGATGAGCGGACACGCCAGCATTGATACCGCAGTTGAAGACACCAAAATTGGTGCATTAGACTTTTTAGAAAAACCGATTGCTTTACAAAAACTCTTAACAGCGGTAAAAAACGCACTTAAATACAGCAAAATGCAAGAAACAGTCGCCGTGCCGACCGATAAATTGGGCAAAAGTCCTGTGATTGCGGAATTGCTGAATCGCTTAAAAAAAGCCGCCGAACAAAGTCCCACCACCGTCATTATGCTCACAGGCGAAGCAGGTTCGCCCTTTACCCAAGTGGCAGAATATTTCCGCCTGCCACAACGCCCGTGGATTGCCCCCAATGTTGAACAATGGCTCAAACCCAATCAAGACTGGTTTCGAGCAGCCAAAAACGGTGTGTTGTATTTAGGCAATATTGCCACTTATTCATTAGAAGTGCAGAACGCCATTTATAAAATGATTGCACAACGCGACCCCACCAATAACGCCCGCATTTTAGCCGCATGCAGTCGCTCCCTGAACGATTTGGTAACGCATGCAAATTTTGACCACCGTTTGGGCGAAATGGTGTCTGGTTTTGTGATTTCCATTCCGCCCTTGCGTGCCCACACCGAAGATGTGGAGGCCATTGTGGAACAAATTGCCTTGCAATTAGTGGCAAGCAAACAAATTCCTTTGGTGAAATTCACTTCCACTGCCTTGGGTTTATTACGCCAATACAACTGGCCGGGTAACTTCGACCAACTGCGGCAAGTGGTGAAAAATTTGGCACTGATAGCCGAAAACGGTGTGATTGAAGGGCATAATGTAACCTATATTTTGGAACAATACCGCAATCACTTTTTCTCCGAAAAAACCACTTCTACCGAAGAAATTGATTACAACAAATCCTTAAAAGAAATTCGCCAAGATATTGAAAAGCGTTATTTTGAATACCACATTTTCAAACACAACAGCAATATGAGCAAAGTGGCAGAAGAAGTGGAGTTGGAACGCACACATTTATATCGCAAACTCAAACAGTTAGGAATCCGTTTCCCGCGTCATCGCAGAAACAGTAAAGATAAAAAAGATGATGAATAATCATCGTAGCGTGGGCAACTTTGAAGCCCTACGCGTTTTTTCAGGCAGCCTGAAATAGTGAGCAATTAGCAATGAGCAATGGGGTTTATGTTTTGCCTTACGGCAAAACAGTTTGTATTTCGATAACGCTTCGATTATGTTTTCAGGCAGCCTGAAAAAAAATCGAAGCGTTATCTAAATATATCCGTCAAGCCACAGGCTTGACTTAACAACTGCTCACTGCTCATTGCTAATTGCTCACTGCTCACTGTTTTAATCTCTTGACAAAACCGTTAAAATATAGTGTAATCCACCGTTTTACAATTTAATTTTATTAGGAAAAATACAATGAAACGCACTTACCAACCTTCTGTTACACGCCGCAAACGCACACATGGCTTTTTGGTTCGTTCTCGCACTCGTGGTGGCCGTGCCGTTTTGGCTGCTCGCCGTGCAAAAGGCCGCAAACGCTTGGCTGTATAATCTTGCGTTACCCGTTTGCCAAACAGTATAAACTTTTGAAAACGGAAGATTTTTCTTCCGTTTTTGCATTGCGTAAGCGGTTGATTTTAGGGCAGATTTGCATTTATCGCCGCGAAAACGGTTTGTCGCACGCCAGACTTGGTTTAGTGGTCGGCAAAAAATGTGCTAAAAAAGCAGTCGAACGCAACTTAATGAAACGCCTTTTGCGTGAGTGGTTTCGCCTAAATCGCCACTGTCTGCCGCCGCAAGATTTTGTTATCCAAGTGCGGCAAAAGTTTGGTAAAGCCGATTTTGGAAAATTAGCACAAAAACTTCAACGATTGCAGGTTACACAATGATAAAACGATTATTCATCTTACTCATTCGTTTTTATCAAACAGGCATTAGCCCGTTTTTGCCTGCCCGTTGCCGTTACACGCCCACTTGTTCGCAATACGCAGTCGAAGCCATTAGCCGCTTTGGGGCGGTTAAGGGTTCGTATTTAACACTCAAACGCTTGTTGCGTTGTCATCCTTTTGGCGGTTATGGTTTTGACCCTGTGCCGCACAATCATATGGAAAAAAATACTTATGAATCAACGACAAGACAATAGCCGCAATTTGATTTTGTTTATTATCATCGCCGCACTGATTTTGCTTGTGTGGAATTATCTTTTTCCGCCGCCACCGCCAGCGACTACGCTGCCTGAAAATCAAACGCAGGTTGTGGCTAATCAAACGGTAGAAAGTGAAAAATTAAGCACTTCTCGCTTAATCAGCGTGAAAACCGATGTCTTCGATTTGCATATCGATGAAGCCAGTGGCGATATTCGTGATTTATCTTTCAATAAACACAATTCCACCGAAGATGAAAACAAACCCTTTGTTTTATTTGAAAATTCAGATAAAAATACTTACATTGCCCAAAGCGGTTTAATCAATCAAGCGGATAATCAATATGTGGCGGTTAATTTCACCGCCGATAAGCCTGAATATGTAATGAATGGCGACACTTTAAGCGTCAAACTCACAGGGCAGGCTGAAAATGGCTTGACGGTGTATAAAACCTACAACTTCAAACAAGGCAGTTATTTGTTAGATGTGGATTATCGTGTAGAAAACCGTTCAGGCAGCCTAGTGAAATTGAATGCGATGTATCGCTTGTTGCGTGATGACCACAAGCCTGCTGGCGGTGCGTATTTTACGCAAACTTACACAGGTCCTGTGTTATACACGCCTGACGGCAAGTTTGAAAAAGTATCATTTGAAGATATTGCCAAAAATAAAGCCGATTTTGTTAAGCAAACCAACACAGGTTGGGTGGGCATTATTCAGCATTATTTTGTGTCGGCGTGGATTATGCAGCCCAAAAATCAAGCAAGCGTGTGTGGTGCAAAGCCGTGTTCTCCTGATTTTACCAAACGCAGTAAAGACGGTTTATATTCCGCTGGCGTTCTGGTGCCATTGCCTGATTTACCAGCCAACGGCGTGATGAATATTCCGATGAAACTGTATGCAGGGCCGCAAGAATACGCCGCCATCACGCAAGTTGCGGATAATTTTCAATTAGTTAAAGATTATGGCAAAGTGCATTTATTTGCGTCTCCTTTATTTTGGTTATTGCAAAAACTGCACAGTTTTGTGGGCAACTGGGGCTGGGCGATTGTGTTGTTGGTGATTTTGGTAAAAATCGTGTTGTATCCCTTAAACGCCGCGTCTTACAAATCAATGGCGAAAATGCGTGCTGTTGCACCAAAATTGCAAGAACTCAAAGTCTTGTATGTTGATGACAAAATGAAGCAACAACAAGAAATGATGGCGTTATACAAACGCGAAAAAATCAATCCATTAGGCGGTTGCTTGCCGATTTTGTTGCAAATTCCTGTATTTTTGGGCTTATACTGGGCGTTATTAAGTTCAGTCGAACTGCGTCAAGCCCCATGGATAGGCTGGATTACCGACTTGGCACGCACTGACCCCTATTTTATTTTGCCGATTGTGATGGCAGGCACAATGTTTTTACAAACCTATTTAAGCCCGCCGCCAACCGACCCCATGCAAGCCAAAATGATGAAAATTATGCCTGTGGTGTTTTCGGTGATGTTCTTCTTCTTCCCAGCAGGTTTGGTGTTGTATTGGGTGGTGAATAACATTCTGTCGATTGCCCAACAATGGTGGATTAACCGCCAAATTGAAAAAGCCAGCGTTAAGGCGTAATGTTAAAATAACGCTCCCTGAAAAGTTTTGGGGAGCGTTTTTTAATGTTTCAGGCAGCCTGAAAGATTATTTTTCAAATAGAGTAACTGAATAATGAGTTTAGGAAAAGACATTATTGATATTTACACCAAATCATCGGTTTATTATTTGCGTCTGCAATATTTGGTGATTTGTTATTTAATGGTATTGGCGGCGGCGTTTTTTATTCTGCCATTGCCAAGAGAAATGGGAATAAATGGCTCTGCTCGTTTAATGGTGGGCGGTTTGTTGTATATCGGCTTTGCAGTGCTGTTGGTTTATGCTCCGAAATTACTTTATCCTTTGATTGGAAAATTATTATCGCCGTATAAAGATGAAAAAGAAGTTGAAGAAAAATTTAATCGCTTGTCAGAAGAGGAAAAACAAGAAGTCGAAAAAGCAATAGAAGCACATTATGGCGTATCGTTAAAGAAAAAAGGCGTGCTTGTTATTACCATGAGCAAAATGCAAAGAGTGGCAACCAATGTGTTTTTTCAATGCTTGCTAATTGAATTATTTTGCTTGGCGATTTTAATAAATCAAGACCATAGTTTGATGATTTCTAATCCTGTTACGCAAAATATTGCTGATGTTTTGTCAAAGCATGTTGGTTCAAAATCACCTAACGATCTTTTTTTTGCACTTCATGATCATTCAAAAGAAGGTAGTTCAACTATGATACCGTTTGATCAATTTTACTATATGCGAGAAAGTGTATTTTTTATTTACATGGTTTTCTTTATTTTATATATCGTCAGATTGGTTTCAGCATTTATTGCATCTCGTCCTATTTTGGAAATGGAAGCAGTTCTTCCAATTATAAGAAATGCAAAAACAATTGGTAAAATAATTTGGGCATTATTAACAACATTGGTAATATCATTTGTAATGTTCTTAATTATTCATAATTTACTAACTGAATTATACAAATACATTTCTCAAATATTATCAATAGATAATTGGATACGCAGTTCAATTTCAATTACAACCGTATCCATTATAAATGTTTTAATTTTTTTTCGCTTTATGGAAGATTGGTATAAAAAGATTTTCCGTAAATTTTAACTTTCAGGCAGCCTGAAAAAATGACCATTCACAACTGGATTAAACAATCTCCTTTGCCACGATTAGAAAGCCGAATGTTATTGCAGGCGGTGTTGGGGTTGTCGTCTGCACAAATTGTTACCCACAGCGAAGATAAATTAAGCGATGACGCATTACACTGCCTAAACGCCTTACAACAACGCCGCATTATGGGCGAGCCTATGGCTTATATTTTGGGCGAACGCGAATTTTATGGCAGAGTGTTTTGCGTTAATCAAAGCGTGCTTATTCCACGCCCTGAAACAGAATTGTTGTTAGAAACCGCTTTATTCAGGCTGCCTGAAACGCCTGCAATCGTATGGGATTTGGGTTGCGGCAGTGGCATTTTGGCGATTTCAATCAAACTACAACGCCCAGACTGCACCGTGTGGGCAAGCGATATTTCGGATAATGCCTTAAAAATAGCACAAAAAAACGCCCAGCGTCTGCAAGCAACAATCGAATGGACACAGGGCGACTGGTACGATTGTTTCAGGCAGCCTGAAAAAAACAGCGTGGATATAATTATCAGCAATCCGCCGTATATTGCTGGCGATGACGCACACTTAACACAGGGCGATTTATGCTTTGAACCACAAAACGCCTTAACCGATTTTGCGGACGGCTTAACCGCCTATCGCACGCTTATCAATGGGGCAGGGCGGTTTTTGAAAAAAGGCGGCGAAATTTGGTTAGAACACGGCTTTGAACAAGGTGAAAGCGTGCGTCAGTTGTTGGCAAACGCAGGTTTTAGCGATATTCAAACTTTTAGCGATTTAGCAGGCTTGGAACGCGTTACAGGCGGTTGTTTCAGATTACCCGAAACTTTTTGATAACGAAAATTCAAAATCAGCCGATACAATGCCAATAGCGAAATATACGGCACGCACAGTGCGGTAATTAAGTGTTGCGTGTCGATGACCACGCTTTTGGGGTGCGTGAAAAAGTCGATAACAAGCCAAAAACATTCCCACAGAGCAGGTAAGCCCAATGCAATCGCCAAAAAAACGCACAAATAACGCACAAAGCCCAATTTCAACACTTTGCTCTGCACGCCACGCCAATGTAAGTGCAATAAGACCAAAAAAACAACAGACAACAATAAAAATACGCCGACAATCACGGCTGCCTGAACGCCTGAAAGCCACATTTCGGCAGAAACCGAATGCTGAAATAGTGCCTTTAAGGCAGGCAGTTGTGCCGCCGTGATGCGTCCTGTGTCATACCACACAAAGCCTATTGGCAGTGTGGGTATGAGAAAACGAAGAAAAAGAAAAAAATCGTTCATTGTGTTGTTTTGTGGTGATTGGTTGTTAATTTATTGATGTGTTTGCTAAAAATAACAATCCAAGCCTGTTGTTTGTGTGTTGTGTAGGCTTTATTTTTTCACATTTGTTGCTTTTTATCAAAAAAATGTTCGTTTTTGATGAAAAAATATTGCATTGTTTTTCAGGTTGTGTATAATAGCGGTCATTGGGTGACGGCAGTGGTTGCCCAAGCATAGTTTCTCCTCATATTTTCTCCTTTGTAGAGTAGATTTTCGCCCAAGTAACATTGGGCGTTTTTTTTATTTCATTGTTTTTTAGGCTGAAACCTTTGCAAAACTCAATCTGAAACAAAAAAGCGTTCGTTATAGGGTGGGCGTGTCAGCCCACCACTCTGCCTGCGGCGTTGATTATTTATTGATATTAAAGAAAATTCCGCCCTATCGAGCGGCTGGTGGGTAGCCTGCCCACTCTATAACGATTGCATTTGTTTTATGCTTAAAATAGGTTTTGCAAAGATTTCAGGCTGCCTGAAAGTTTATTTTTCCCTTTGACTGTGTGACAACCGCTTTAATGCGGCGGCAAGTTCTGGGTGGTGGGTGAGTTTGTCTGCGGTTTGTGATAGGCTCATGCGTGCTGCCGTGCTTAGTGTAAGCGTGTTCGGGCGTTTTGGGGCTTGATTTTGGGGGGCAAGCAATACTTTGTGTTTGCGAACGCCACAAGGTAAATCCGCCCAGTTTGCTAAAATTGCAGGCAACAGCATTTTTAGGCGATTGACCACAATGTTGTTATCGCCGTAAATCACAAGGGTTTCGTTGTGTATGCAAGCAATACGGCAATGTTCTGCTATGTTTTCAGGCAGCCTTTTTCTTAATTTGTGGCTTAATTGTTGATAATAAGCACACTGTTCTAAAAGAGTAGAACAAATGCTATCTCTTTGTTTTATCGAAGAAATATTGTAAATAAATGGCATATCTTATGCACTGCTTTTTGTCGGTCGAACAGGGTCGTTTGGTCGTAGTTCTTGGGCTAATTTGTCTAAAATGCCGTTGATGAATTTGTAACCCTCCGTGCCGCCGTAGGCTTTGCAGATTTCTACCGCTTCGTTGATAATCACAGGATAGGGGTTTTCGGGCATTTGGGCTAATTCGTGGCAGGCGACAAATAATATGGCGTATTCAATGGGCGAAACTTCGCTTTCATCGCGATCTAACAGGGGTCGCAACAATTTTGCATAGTGCATTTTGTGAGCAGCAATGCCTGTGAGAATTTGGGCGAAAAATGCGTCATCAACTTGTGGTTTTTTCTTATTATTCAATGCGTTATCATACGCTTCTGTGTGGCGAATTTCGTTGATGATGTTGTTCATCGATTCGTCAGGATTAAGCAACATACGGTAAATGCCTTGCACCGCAAATTCACGAGAACGGCGGCGGGGGGTTTTAGGCAACGGTTTGGCTTTATTCATTTTTTCTCCTTGTTATAAAAACCATTTTCCATATCACGGATTAAATTAGCACACTCAACCGCTACTTCGGCGGCTTCGCGTCCTTTGGTTGCGGCACGAACTTGTGCTTGTTCATCGTTTTCTGTGGTCAAAACGGCATTTGCCACAGGCAGATTAAAATCCAAAGCGGTGCGAGAAATGCCAGCGGCAGATTCGTTTGCCACTAATTCAAAATGATAAGTTTCGCCACGAATAACGGTGCCAATCGCAATCAGTGCGTCATACTGGGCGGACGCGGCAAAGTTTTGCAACGCCAAAGGAATTTCTAACGCACCAGGCACAGAAACAACGGCAATGTGCTTATCTTTTACGCCTAATTCTAACAAGCGTGCCACGCAAGCGTCCAAAGATTGTTTGCCGATTTCGGGGGTAAAACGCGACCACACAATCGCAATACGCAGTTTTTTTCCTGATAAATCTTGGGGATAGGTTTTCATATCGCATTTCCTTATCTCGTGTCGAATAAATACAAAATTTATCTCGACCATCATCGTTTCACAAGTGCGATATTTTACCGAAATTTCTGCCGTTTGTTTTGCGTATTGTTTTTCGGTAAAATTCAGGCATTTTCACAAGGAATGAGATTATGGAAATTACTTTACCGATTGAAAATAAAGAACTGCAAACTCTTTTGCCACATCGTTATCCGTTTTTGCTGATTGACCGTGTGTTGGAATTTGAATCGTTCAAACGCTTAAAAGCGATTAAAAATATTACCTATAACGAACCGCAATTTCAGGGGCATTTTCCTGATTTTCCTGTGATGCCTGGCGTGTTGGTGATTGAAGCGTTGGCACAGGCGGCAGGTACGCTGTCGATTTTAAGTTTGGGCGGACGCGATGAGCGAGAATTGTATTTCTTTGTGGGCATAGATAAAGCCCGTTTCAAACGCCAAGTTGTGCCTGGCGACCAGTTGGTGTTGGAAGTGGAACTTTTGGCAGATAAACGCGGTATTGGCAAGTTCAAAGCGGTTGCCACAGTAGATGGCGAAATTGCCGCCGAAGCGGAAATTATGTGTGCCAAACGGCAGGTGAAATAAAATGCTGTTTCAGGCTGCCTGAAAAACCTTTCAGGCAGCCTGAAAATAAATAGCGTTTAAAAAACTTAACCCACAGGTTTGAGAAAACTCAGTGACGCTGTGGGGATAACGCCTACATTGTAAAGAATTTGTTAAACATTTGTCAAGATTTTGTTAAACCTTTTAATAATAGAGATAATGATGACTTACGAACAACTTGAAGTATTGCTTTCTCGTCCGCGATTGCAACGCTATTTGGACGCTGTGCAAGATAAAGAAAAAGCCTTGTTGTTGTATGGTTATAACATTCAATTATCGCAACAATTATTTGCGATGATTTCGATGTTTGAAGTGGTGTTACGCAATAAAATCAATCAATGTATGCAAACCCATACTGGTATCAATAACTGGTTGCACCAAGCCATACAAAAAGGCGGTATGTTTCATCATGCCGATTGTGAATATTGCAAAAACTGCATTGTTGAAGCCATAAAGAAATTAGAAAAACGCAAAGAAAACGCTACTTCGCACGATAAACTGTTGGCAGAATTGAATTTTGGTTTTTGGCGGTATCTGTTTGAATCGGCACAGTTTAAGGCAACAGGACGCATTTTATTAAAAATTATTCCCCAAAGACCAAAAAGCACGCGAGAACAGCACTATAATCAAAAATGGTTTGCAAAAGAATTAAAGAAAATCAATGAATTAAGAAATAGAATTGCTCATCACGAAACCATTTGTATGTATAAAAAGGGAGCAGAAACTTTTATATCAACACAGCGAACAGAGAAGGTGTATCAAACAATATTAAATTTATTAGATTATATGGATATTGATAGCAATGAACTATTAAAATATTTAAATATAGATAGCAAAAATATTTTTGAAATTTGTAATAATATTAACAAGTTAAATATTTCAGGCAGCCTGAATAGAGTTTAATAAAGTTGTCAATAACTTTATGTTTAAGTCTTGTTGTTATAATGAGCCATATTCAGTTTCAGGCAGCCTGAAAAATATTAGAAAGACATAACACTATGACAAACATTCACCCCACAGCGATTATTCACCCCAAAGCCGAAATTGACGATAGCGTATCAGTGGGTGCTTACACGGTTATTGGCGAGCATGTCAAAATTGGCAAAGGCACGGTTATCAAAGAACACGCCGTGATTGAAGGGCATACCGAAATTGGCGAAAACAACACCATTTTTCAGTTTGCGTCTTTGGGTGCGATACCGCAGGACAAAAAGTACAAAGGCGAGCCGACCCGCTTGATTATTGGTAATGGCAACACCATTCGCGAATTTACCACATTCAATTTAGGCACGGTTACGGGCATAGGCGAAACGCGTGTGGGCGATGATAACTGGATTATGGCGTATTGCCATTTGGCTCACGATTGCGTAGTGGGCAGCCACACCATTTTTGCAAATAATGCGTCTTTGGCAGGGCATGTAACCATTGGCGATTACGCCGTTTTGGGCGGTTATACGCTGGTTTTTCAGTTTTGCCATATCGGCAATTACGCCATGACCGCCTTTGCCGCAGGCGTGCATAAAGATATTCCGCCTTATTTTATGGCAGCGGGCTATCGAGCCGAACCTGCTGGCTTAAATAAAGAAGGTATGCGACGCAACGGCTTTACGCCCGAACAAATTAAAAATGTGGAGCGAGTGTATAAGTTATTGTATCGTCAAGGTTTATCGTTTGAAGACGCAAAACAGCAAATTTTATCGGACGCACAAAATGCGGACGAATTAAAAATATTTGTGCCGTTTTTTGAACAATCCACACGGGGGATTGTACGGTAGTAAGAGAGTAGGGTGGGCAACTTGTTGCCCACGCATTTTATTTATTTTCAGGCTGCCTGAAAGCAATATCGAATAAAAATCCGTCAATTTGTCAGGATTGACAAAATAATTGCTCATTGCTAATTACTCATTGCTCATTGTATTACAGGCTGCCTGAAATTTTTTATTTAATCAACATGTTAATGGAGTAACCATGAAAACACAAACACTGTTGGGCATTTCTTGTGCCGCAATTTTGAGCGTAGGATTAACCGCTTGTGCGTCAAATGACGGCGATCCGTCCAAAGGCACTGTGGATAGAATGACTTTGGAAAAACGCAGCGATTTAACGCAGATTTGTATTCCTGAACCCACTCGCCGCATACAGTTACGCGTGAGTGATACACAAATCATCGAAGCCTTTACCAAAAGTTTGCAACGCAAAAACATTAAGGCTGAATTTTATCGTGGCAGTGAAATTCCCGAGCATTGCAAATACATTTTGGCATACAGTTTGAAAGGCAAAAGCGATGTGATACTCAAAGCCAAAATGACCGTGCGAGAAAAGGGCGAAGAAGGCACCACAGCAATCGGTCAATCGTATTATGTGAATACGCGTGGCGATGTCCGCCGTAAATCAATGGAAATCGGCTTTGACGGACAAGTCGATGAAATGATTGAAGAATTGTTTAAAAATTATTGATTGACTTATTTTCAGGCAGCCTGAAAATTGAATGAGCAAGGGGTAATGAGTAATT
>JAFWTP010000295.1 GCA_017518845.1 Neisseriaceae bacterium | reverse complement strand
GACATTATAGTTATAAATATCATAAGGGTGGTCGCCCCCGTCTTTTGCGTCATAAGCATGTTCGGGGTGAAATTCCGAGCCGTTAATGGTCGCATTGGTAACGCCTAAACGACCATTGATAATATTGCCCTTAAAAGTATTCACCGTTTTGGAAGCAGCACGCCCCCAAGAACCATGTACCGATAGGGGGTGATTTTCAAAACGCCGTTCATAATACAAATCTCCGCCATATTGTTTAATCTCTAACTGTATCGGACCGTTTTGATAAGTGGTAACATTTGTTAAGCGTATGTTATTTTTTACTTTTTCAATCGTGGGATTACTACGAGCATAACGGCTACCTATGCTGTATTTACCACCTGGATAGTAATTCTTTGCATTGGTTAAATCACTCGCCCAAACACAATTTAACGACAAAGCCAAAATACCGAATAATGCTATTTTTTTCATTTTCAGTTTCCCTTATCTTCTGCGGTTACGAATAACTTCATCAGACGGTATTTCGCCTGTTTGATTTTCTTCATTTTGAAAATCATTATTCAGGCTGCCTGAAAGCACTTCCCGTGCGGGGGCATTGTTATTCGGCACAATATCCGAAAAATCCACCATTAAGGGATCAGCAGTTTTCACTGTTTTAACGGTTTTAAACGGTCCCGTCCAAAGAATATATTTTTCTTGATATTGACTTTCAAAGGCAGAAACTGTTGGTTTCACAATCACTTGGCGAGAATTTTTATCAATCGCAAAATATTCAATTTTGGTTTGTGATTTCAGGCTTTCGGCGTTATACAGATGATATTCGGTGCGGCTACGAATTGTGCCAAAAACATCGACATTCACAAAAAGGTCAATATCGGCGTATTCGCTTGGCACAATTTGAATGCCTTTTAAGAATAGAACGGTTTGTATCAGCCGAGAGAAAAACGCACCGTCTTGTGGATTTTGTATCAGCGTTTCGTTTTTATAATCACCCAAACCATTTGCGTTAATGCCAAAACCTGCTCGCGTGTTTTGCCCTTCATTGCGATTAACGGTTAAACTTGGGGCATTGAGTACCGAAGTCGAATTAGTTGTACCTTTTAAGCCGTCCGTATCGGTTAGGGCGTTGGTTTCGTAAGTGGGATAGGTGTAGTTGGTAATCGATTTCGGCAAGTTTTGATATTCGCCACGAATTAAAGCGTCAATCGAATATCGTCCGCCAGTCATTATGCCCGAACCTTGATCGCCTATCATAGACACAAAAACAGCGACTTTTTTACCGTGCAGTGCGGATAAATCAATGTTTTTAACGGCAGCACGAGAAGACGCAGAAATTAACTCTTGCTCCACCGCAAATCGTTTGCCGCCGCCATGAGCAGGAATACCCGTCATCGTGCCACAGGCGGTGAGTGATAATAAAGAAACGGAAAGGGTTAAAGGAAGAAGTCGAGAAGAGATTTTTTCAGGCAGCCTGAAAGATAAAGAAGTTAAGCAGTTATGCTTGTTTGCTGTTTGCTGTTTGCTGTTTGCACATAATTATACCCTGTTTTACGCATTTTGTCAATCCTAATTCGTTGAAAATATTAAAAAATTTGGCTTTTATACTGCTTTATTTATAAGCCAAAAACCAAGTTTCAGGCAGCCTGAAACTGTTGTTTAGTGTAGCAGATAGTTCAAGCAAAAATCAAGAAAATTGTCTTAACTTTTGCTTAAATGTTGTAAATTTTGTTTTTCAGACTGCCTGAAAAGCGTTAGAATGTTGTTTTCAGGCTGCCTGAAAAAATAGTTTTATTTTTTTGATTAAAAACAAATGATTACTTCCCCCGACAATCCACAAATCAAACACTTGCGGCAATTATTGAGCCAAGCCAAATTTCGCCGTGAAAACCAGCAGTTTGTTGCCGAAGGTGTGCATTTATTGCAAACGGCGATTGCCGCAAATCGGCTGCCTGAAAAAATATTTGTGCCACAATCTTTGCTGGATAATAGGGAAGTTTCAGGCTGCCTGAATGCTTGTGCAAATGTTCAAGTGATTGTTTTATCGGATAAAATTGCCGAAAAAGTTTCAACGCTGAATACAGGGTCAAACATTACTGCCATTTTCAGGCAGCCTGAAAATGGGGCATTGCCCCACAATCAAGACTGCGTTGTGTTAGACGGCGTGCAAGACCCTGGCAATGCAGGCACAATCTTACGCACCGCCGCCGCTTGTGGCGTGCCGAATG
>JAFWTP010000294.1 GCA_017518845.1 Neisseriaceae bacterium | reverse complement strand
GCAAAAAGTTGCGGCGACAGCATAGCGGCAGTCGTGCCAAGCGAAGCCCCAATAAGTTGGCGGCGAGAGAGTAGTAAATGGTTATTCTGCGTGCTGTTCATTATTCAGGCAGCCTGAAAAGTTGATAAATCGAAAGATTATAGCAAAAAAATAGCGTTTCAGGCGTTAATAAATGATTTCGTCTTCGTGCAAATATTTTCGCATTAAAGCCACTTGTACGCTTACTTGGGGACTTAAATGAATGTCGTAATCGCTGATTTTTTGATAACCGTTGATTTCGTAAAAACGCACCGAATTGAGTGAAGCGTAAAGTTTGAGAAAACCTAATCCTGAATTGAACGCAATTTGTTCGGCTTTTTGTAACATTGCCGTGCCTAATCCTTGACGATGAACGAAAGGATGAACATACAAGGCATCTAATTCGGATTTGGACAGATTGAGTTGAAAAAAGCCTTGAATGTGGTTTTTGTATTCAATCACCCACACGGTGCGTGTTTTGATGGCTTCAATGTAACTGTTGATTGATAAATGAGAAAGCCACGCTTGCAAAATGTTGTCGTCATAGTAATGTTCGCACGCATAACGCACGGAAAATTCGTGTGCTGAATGTATGTCGGCACAGTCTTCAAGACGAGCAGGGCGTAGGTGCGTGAGAAACATTGTTGCAAATTCATGGTAAAAAAGATTGTTTCAGGCTGCCTGAAACAATCTTTGCGTTATTTACATACGCGAAATTTCTTTTTGTAAGGCGGTGATGTTTTCTTGACGGTCGCGAATGGCACCTTCCAAAGCGGCAATGGTGGCTGCGTCTTTGTTAGCGGCTTTGCCGTCTGCCAAGTTTTTCTGTGCCAAACTTAATGCTTGTTGTTCGTTGGCGAGTTCTTGTTTGAGAATGCCTGCACGGCTACTGTCGCGTTGTGATTGTACTTCGGGACGAATACGCTCACTTGATGTGCCTGAACGAGATGTGCGAACAATGCCACCACCACTGGAACTTTTACTGCTTGATGATGCGGTGTAAGATGGGGTGTAGTCCGAAGAATATGATTTCATCGGTGAGTATGAACCGAGTTTACCCACTTCCACTGAACGACAATTATTGCCTTTTTTATTGGTATAAACGGTTTCACCACCGCGGAAACATTCGTAAATGGCGGCGTTGGCGGTGAGTGTGAAACCTGCTAATAAACAAAGTGTCATCAGTTTTTTCATTGTGTTTATTCCTTTGAATGGTGTTGCGATTTATCGTCCTAACGCTTCACGCGCACGGCGGACTTCTTCTTCCAAGCCTTTAATGCGTTCTTCGTATTTGGCGTAATTTCTTTCGTTGCCTAAACGGGTGTTTCTGCCTTCTTCCAATGCTCGTTCGGCATCGCGTAAGCGTTGTTCAGCGGCGGCACGATTGTTATCTTGTTGATTGTTTTGTGTTTCAAATGAATTGCTTTCGGAATAAGAATAAGACGATGAACCGCCAGAATAAGACGGTGCATAGCCTGCGACTTTTTTTTCTTCCATAGGTGTGCAACCTGGTTTGGCTTCGGCAGTATATTCCGTTACGCCACCGCGTTTGCATACATACAATGGAGCGGCAGTTGCCGTTGCAACAGACAACAGTAAAATGCTGAATAATGTTGTGTATTTCATTGTGTTTATCCTTTGTTGCTTAAAATGTTTTCCATTTCTTCTTGGGTGGCAAGCCAGCGATTTTCGGTGGCTTCGATTTCTTGATTAAGCACGCCCAATCGTTGTGTGGTGGTTAATAAATTCGTTTTATTTTCATCATTATACGCTTCTTCGGACGCAATAAAAACCTCCGCTTGTTGTTTTTCTTGCAGTAATTGTTCCAATTTCTGCTCACATTCACTGATGATT
>JAFWTP010000293.1 GCA_017518845.1 Neisseriaceae bacterium | reverse complement strand
TCATTGCTGATATTCAATCGTTCCGCCACTTGTGCCTGCGTTAAACCTGCCATTAAGCGATATTTCGCAATCGCCCGCCCGATTGACTGTGCCAAAGCCGTATCCGTCAGCATTTCCGACATAAAAAAACCCATATCTTATTGTTGATATAAGTCAATATATTTATTCATAAAATAATTGATTAACAGTGCATTTTAGTTCTATAATCAAACTTAAAAGTTGAATGATGAAAGAAATTTTATTATTTGACTGTTTTGAAAAGGATTTTGACTTACGCCGAACTTCGTTTCAGGCAGGGCAGATTAAACATTCAATTTTCAACACTTTTTATAGGGGGCAGATATGAATAAGTCATTACTTGCTATCTTGGTTTTTTCTTTATTAACCGCTTGTGAAACTGTGCCAGAAGCAAAATATAAAATCTCCGATTACGACATACAACAATGGATTTTGAGAGCAAATACCATTGAACAATGTTTGTATCCCAAAGAATACCAAAAAGGCACGATGGATCAATTTGCTAACCTATCTCGTAATGAACAGGAATTATTACGAGAACTAAAAATCATGGCATTAGATGAGATTGTTGGACAAAAAAATAGTCGAACAATAATGAATGATTACAGGTCAAAGAGTTTTTTCGACAGCCAGCACAGAAAATTTAACCATTTTAACACCACAAATCTGGATAAAAAATGGTGTAATAATTTACGCAAAAATTATCGTACCACTTTAAAAAATATAGAAAAACAACAATTAGCAGCAAGAAGACAAGCAGAAAAAGAACGCAAGGCACGAGACGCATTTTATGCAACACCGCAAGGACAAGCGGCATTAGCACAACAACAAATGCAACAACAGCAAATGGCTCATCAAGCATATTTGCAACATCAGCAAATGCGACATCAGCAAGAAATGCAAGAACAACAAATGCGTCATGACCGACAAATGCAACAACAAAGGCAAATAGAGCAAATGCGAAATTCTATACAAAACTCTATGCCTCGAAGAACTGATTGTACCCGTATGCCTTACGGAGATATAAGTTGTACAACTTGGTAATAAATTTTCTGCTTAATACGATTTTGTGCAATATATAACAACAAAAACAGGGGAATATTACAATGAACAGAAGACAGTTTTTACTTTCTTTAATGACTTCTTCCGTTGCTCTTTTAGCAACAGAAACAAGTCGTGCAGGTTTGTTGGGTAATGACCAAGTGGCTTTTAATAAAGAGTCATACAAGTACCATAAATTAAATTGCAAATGGGCAATTAAATGCACTCGACATTGTATTTATATTAGCAGAAAAGACGCTATTGCTCGTGGCGGTGTACCTTGCAAGGTTTGTGGTGGGTAAGTAATCAAAAAAGAAAGAAAAAGAAATGAAAGAACCAACAGATATTTTAACCATTATTTTTATCATTCTTTGGATATTACTTGGTTTTATGTGTAGCAGTGGTGATGTTCATTACTGTGATATACACAGATGTTAAATAATTTTCAACAAATATTAAAGGATTTTCATTATGAAAAAATATATTTTATTTCTTTTAGCAGTTGTTACTTTTCAAGTTCATGCTCAATATTACATATATTACATTCAATTTTCACATGATGATGAATTATTCATTATTAACGATGAAAAATTTGAAGCAAAAACATATTGTTTTAATATGGAAGAAGGAGACCCTGTTATTTTTATAGACGGTAATGCTAATGGAGTTTGTGTTTCAGCAGAAATTCTCAATTTACGCACAAAAGAAGTTTGTTCCGTTTGGTGTGAATAGCAAGTACAGGGTGTGCAACTTGTTGCACACGCCGTTTAATCCAAAATTTCAGACTGCCGAAAGAAGTTTGACATAAACCAAAATATTTTATCTTGATTTTTTTAATTACAGCGTATGGTTGGTAATTTCAAAAATTGAAAGGAAAACGAAATGAAAAAACACATTTTGATGATTGTCTTATTGACATTATCACATATCTCATTTGCCGAAACAAACCAAAATTTATCTGTTTTTGACTTATGGTCAGATATGATGGCAAATCCAAACAAATACGGCAATTCTGCAATGCAATTAGAAAGACAACGACAATTATATGAAATACAAAGAGCACAATATGAAACGCAAAGAATGCAATACGAAACTCAACGATTGGCAGATTGTCATCATGCGTTTAGAGATATGAATAATATATCGGCAGAAATAAGAAAATTATCACCAAAAAGAAAAAAAATGAAAAAACAACAAATCAATTATTATAACAATTTAATAGATAGATATAATTATTCAAAAAATTGGTATTACCAAAATTGTCGATGATTTTTAAATAATTTACATATTATAAAGTATTGTATAAATTATTAAAGGATATTCTTATGTCGCCTGATGAAATATATAATTATGCAATTATAAAAACAGTTTTAAAGTATTCTCTTCTTATATTTTTTTACTTCTTGATTGTGAAAATAATATCAATAATTAAAAGAGAATCGCACATACAAAAAGAAAAAGTTAAAGATTTTGTTAAAAACATGACAAATAATAATTCTTATGCTCAACAAGAACAAGAAAAAATGCGAAAAGAATTTCAAGAAAAAATCGATGAAATGGAGCAACAATATCAAGAAGCCTTTGAAAAACAACAACAAGAATATGAAAGAGAAAATCAAAAACAGAATAATAAAACTTACGCCGAAATATTAGGCGTAGCAGAAAATGCAAGTAAAGCAGAAATTAAAGCCGCTTATCGCCGTAAAATGCAAAGTTTTCACCCCGATAAAAATCCAAATATTACGCCAGAAGTCGCTCAAATGTTGAAAGAACAGGCTCAAAAAATCAATGAAGCGTATGAGTTTTTAATGCAAAACGCAAAGGATTAAAAATAAAATACTTTCAGGCTGCCTGAAAAATTTATTTTTTAATACTGATAACGGAGTACTCAAAATATGAAACGCAAACTTTTATTACTCACTGCTGTATTTTCTTTCGCCTTAACCCCATTAGCAATGGCAGAAAGTGCAAAAGATTTATTTAATCAAGGTGTTAATGCTTATAAAAAAGGCAATTACACCCAAGCCGCTAAACTGTATGAACAAGCCTGTAATGGCGGTGATGCAGAAGGTTGCTATGGTCTCGGCGTGTTGTATGACAACGGTCAAGGTGTCAAACAAAACCACGCCCAAGCCGCTAAATTCTGGGAACAAGCCTGTAATGGCGGTGATGCAGGAGGTTGCTCTAATCTCGGCTTGTTGTATGACAACGGTCAAGGTGTGAAACAAAATTATGCCCAAGCCGCTAAACTTTATGAACAAGCCTGTAATAGTGGTGTTGCAGTCGGTTGCTCTAATCTCGGCTTGTTGTATAAAAACGGTCAAGGTGTCAAACAAAACTATGCACAAGCCGCTAAATTATGGGAACAAGCCTGTAATGGCAGTAATGCAGATGGTTGCTATAATCTCGGTGTGTCGTATGCCAACGGTCAAGGTGTGAAACAAAACTACGCCCAAGCTGCTAAATTATGGGAAAAAGCCTGTCATGACGGTGATGCAAAGGGTTGCTATAATCTCGGCGTGTTTTATGCCAACGGTCAAGGTGTGAAACAAAACTACGCCCAAGCCGCTAAATTGTTTGAACAAGCCTGTCATGGCGGTTTTGCACAGGGTTGCTATAATCTCGGCGTGTTGTATGGCAATGGTCAAGGAAAACGGCAAAATAAATCCACTGCCAAAGAATATTATGGCAAAGCCTGTGATTTAGGCGACCAACAAGGTTGCGACTGGTATAAAAAATTGAATATACAAGGATATTAAAAAACGCCCTTTGGGGCGTTTTTTGTGCTTGCTTTTTATTGTTCAGGCTGCCTGAAAACCGTTTTACATTGTCGTTGTATTGATTTACGCTACCCTAAAATTATTTTTAACTTCGTTTCACTTGTTAAAAATAATTTTAGGAGATTGCCACGCCGTGCTTACGGCACGGCTCGCAATGACGAAATGGGCTGCCTGAAAAGTGTTTTGCATTGTCGTTTTTTTGGATAAGCTACCCGATTAAATCGTCTTACGCCGATTTAATCGGAGATTGCTTCGCCTTGTTGCACAAGGCTCGCAATGACGAAATGGGCTGCCTGAAACTGTGTTATTCTTGCCCTTTCATTTCCTGATTTTTTATCACCCATTCTGCAAAAATAGGGTCGTTTATTTGCCAAGTGGCATTACCGTTTTTGCTGATGAGTTCTTTTTTGTTCAGTTTTAACAGAGCAGTTTGAATGTTGCTGGGGGTTATTTTTTCTAATCCTAATTTTTGGGCAATGATTTGACAAGTTGCCTTGCTGTATAAGGCGGTTTTGCCTTGTGTTAGTTGCACAACTATGGCTTGTTCTAATGGCGTTAGTTGTTGCCATTGTGCAGCGTATTGCACTCGTTCATTCATTTGTCGCAGTCGAACGCTTGCGGCTTGTTGTAAGGATAAGGCAGGGTTAATAATCATATCTTGAATGGTAGCACGCAAATACAAAGGCACAAAGTGCATTTGTTGAAAAATTTGATATAACTCTGATTTATCAATGAGTTGCCGTGTGCGGTCGTAGTAAATATCTGCTAAAAAATCGCTAAATTCTTTGCCTAATGGCGGAAAATCCAAAGCGTGCGAAAACTGAAAAAATGGTGCTTTGTGATTATCAAACATAGCAGTTAAACCGTTGGTACTGCTGCCTGTAAAAATAACTTTAACTTGGTTTTTGTGAATATCCAAGCCTGTCCGCAAGGAACGAATAATGCCGTCTGTATTTTTTACTCGTGCTAATTCTTGCACTTCGTCTAACAGCAATATGCTTTTATGCGGCATAGCGGCAATGCGTGCAATGGTTTCACTAATGCGTTCTTGCTCGTCTTTTTCACCTTGACGACTAACGCTTACACCAAATGCACTAAATTGCACAACACCGCCTAAAAATTTTTTCAGGTTGCCTGTTTTGGGCGTATTGTCGGCAAAAGCATTGAGACTGCGTCTAAATTCATCACCTATATCACGAACGGTATCGTCCATAAATGAAAAATAAAATACATTAAACCCTGCACTTTCTGCCACTGGCACAATGTCTTGTAGTAAAAACTGTGTTTTCCCCATACGGCGTGGGGCAAACAGTGTAAATGCGTTGGTAATGCCTGCCGTCAGGCTTTCTACTAACGCATTGGCTAATGCTTTGCGAGAAAAATATAAAGGGTCGGTATTCATTTTTTACACCACTATTTAAATAATTATGCAAAATTATGCACGATTTACATAATTATGTAAATGGTACATAATTTTGCATAATTGTTTCAGGTAGCCTGAAATAATCACGCAATGCTGTTAAAACGCCTGTGGCGTTTTATAAATGACTTCGTCATTTATTGGATTGCCACGATTTTTTCTATCGAAAAAATCTCGCTTTTGACACACAGAATTAAATTCAGGCTGCCTGAAACTCAAATTCTTCTAAACGGCGGCAGTGCGTCTAATAGTTTTTTGCCGTATTGTGCGGTTATCAGGCGTGTGTCTAAAATGCTGACTCTGCCGAAGTCGCCTTCGGTGCGAATCAGTCTGCCGACTGCTTGGGTGAGTTTGATGCTTGCGTCTGGCACGGAGATTTCCATAAATGGATTGCCGCCCCGCTCTCGTATCCATTCGGCAAAGGTTTTGGCAACGGGGTCATCAGGCATGGCAAAGGGCAGTTTGGCGATAATCACTTGCACGCAGGCGTTACCTGGTAAGTCCAAGCCTTCGGCGAAACTGTCCAAGCCAAAGATAATGCTGGGGCGGTTTTCGCTTAATGCTTTGTGGTGTTCGGCGATTAACTGGCTTTTGGGGCGGTCGCCTTGCATTAAAACTAACGGTTGATAGTGTTCAGGCAGCCTGAAAGCCACTTCTTCCATTTGGCGGCGTGATGTAAATAACACAAGCGTGCCGACAGCGGCAGTTGCGTCAATCAATTTAGGCAACCATTTCACCACTTCGCTTGTGTGTAAATCAGGCGTTTTGGGGTTGGCGGCAAGCGGCGGAATATACAATTCGCCTTGTTTTTGAAAGTCAAATGGGCTATCTAACGCCAGCGTGGCGGTTTTGGGCAGACGATTTAAGCCTGTGCGTTGCAAAAGTGTGTCGAAACTGCCGACTGCACGCAAGGTTGCCGAAGTTAAAACCGCCCCTGCACAATGTCGCCACAGTTTATCCGCCAAATCTTGTGCGGCGGATACGGGCGACACGCAAAAACGATAATCCACTTTATCCTTGCGAGACAACACAACCCATTTAGCCAACGGCGGCTCGTTGTCTTTGGGGGTTTGCGTCATCATTTTCCACACCGCATACAGACTATCGGCAACCGATATGGCGTATGAAAAATGGGTAGAAACTTTATCTAACTCTTTGTTATCATTCTTATTATTTTGCCGTGCATTCGATAGTGCGTCTTGCAATTTATTCAGGCTGCCTGAAAAAATAATGGCACATCGAGCGGTGTTTTCCACTAAATCTGCCAACTCATCAGGCACTACGCCGTTTTCCCACAGCCACACGGTTTCGTCCGAATTGCTGTCTATCGGAAAAGCGTCCGACTGCCCCAAAAGCGTTTCCCAGTGTTTGCAATGTTGCAACAATTCGCTTGCCGCCTCGTCCGCTTTATCGGCTAATTCTGGCGTATCAATCAAAGCCGTTAGGCTACCTGAAAAACTTGGGAAACTGTCCAAAAACTTCACCGCGTCCGCCAAAGAATGTTCGGCAGCAAAGCGGCTCACCGCTTTTGCAGGCAAGTGATGAGCCTCGTCAATGCAATAAAAACAATTTATCGGCGGCGGCAAAATCACCCCGCCGCCCATATCAATGTCGGACAACAATAAATCGTGGTTTGCCACAATAATATCAACCGAATCAAGCATTTCTCGGGCTTTAAAAAACGGACATTCCGCACGGTTGGGACAATCGTTTTTCAAACACGAATGACGGTCGTTATTGATTTTCTGCCATAAGTCAATGCTAATGGTATCCCCCGTCCAAGAATCACGGTCGCCGTCAAAAGTGCGTTGTTCAAATGCGTCCGCAATTTCGTTTAGTAACACTTTGTCTTCTTTGGAAGTTTTGGACTTTGGCAGAAACTGAAACGGCGTTTCAAAACCCAAATCTTTTTGACCGCTGTTTTGCGTGATTTGATACAAACGATACGGACACAAATAACGCCCCCTGCCTTTGGCTAACGCAAACGAAATTTTTATGCCACTATTTTCAGCCAAAAACGGCAAATCACGATACACTAACTGCTCTTGCAGGGCAATAGTTGCACTGGAAACAAGCAACTTTTTACCACGCGTTTGAGCAAGAATGCTGCCTGAAAGTAAATAAGCCAAACTTTTGCCCACACCAGTAGGTCCTTCAATCACCACAATGCTCTCGCCTGTTTGTTCAAATGATTTATCGTCTTCTTCATTATTTTCAGGCACTTGCGACAGCGTTTTGGCGATTTCGGCAATCATTTCCCGCTGCGATTTGCGTGGGCGAAAACCATTTAAGGCATTCGACAAAGCCTTGTAATGCGTTTGAATGGCAGATTTTTCTTGTTCAGTGAGCATTGCTTTTACGGTTTTATGGTGAAATTGAAATCAATTTTTTCAGGTTACCTGAAACGAAATTTTAACAAACGGATTTGTTCGCACCTAACGGTGCTCACGGTAATAAAATAGCGAATACCGTTAGGTGTGAGCAAATCCGTTTGTTCTTTAAAAATGTAAAAAATATGTAAATTTAAACTTTTAGAAATGTTCATTTGTTATTCATTCTTCAATAATGTAAGTCGCTCCCATTTTAGTGATGACGCACCAAAATTAACAAGCAAACCGACTGCTTTTTTGGTTCCATGTAAATAGTTGATTACCTGTGCTTTATGTACATTAACAAGTTTTGAAACACATTTTAATTCCACTATGACATCATCATAACAAATAAAATCGGCAAAATACTCTCTTTCAAGTTTTCTGCCTTTATACTGAATTTCAATTTTTGCTTCCCTAACAAATGGAATATTCATATATTCAAATTCTATCGCTAACGCTTCTTGATACACAGCTTCAAGAAAACCGTTTCCAAGTTCATTAAATACATTCATACAGGCTTTGATAATTTTTCCTGTTTCTTCTTCATATAACAACATTTTTTAATCCTTTTCTTATTAACAAACGGATTTGCAAAAAATCTAATGATTTTTGCTTGTCTAAATTGAAGGTGAAGACCGTTAGGTCTGAACAAATCCGTTTGTTTTTTCTTTTTTCAGGCAGCCTGAAAAATCATTTATCCGCAGGTTTTGTAACACCTGCAGGGGTTTTGTAGCGATTGTATGAAAATAAATATTGCGTATAAAAACGGCGGATTAGGTTTTCGGCATTGTGGTTGATTAACGCCGCATCGTGTTCCTTATCGCCATTAAGGCTGCCTGAAAATGGCACAATATTTAGGCGAAAACCTTTGCCGCCTGCCAAGCGTTCGCCGCAGAACATCAGCGGCGTTACATTGTTCATCACCGCCAAACGCGCTGCCAACGACATGGTGTAGGCGGTTTTGCCGAAAAATGGCACCCACACGCCCTCGCCTGCTTGTGGCACTTGGTCGGGCAGAATAATCACCGCTTCTTGTTTTTTCAACGCTCGCACCACTTGTCGCACGCCAGACGCATTGGCAGGAGCGGCATGCCCCTTGCCGCGTTCTCGCCCTGCCGTCATAATCGGCTCTAAATAAGCCTTTTTCGGCGGTCGATACATAGCGGTTAAATCAAACGGCAAGTTTTCAGAAATAAAGCGTCCTGCCAAATCGTAACTGCCCAAATGCGGCGTAATCAGCAATAAACCGTGTTTATTTTCAATGGCTTGTTCAATATATTCCCAACCTTGCGTGTCGTGAAACAATGAAACCATATATTCAGGTTGCCTTGTCCAAGCGATGGTGAGTTCCAAACCACTGCGAACGGCTTCAATCGCCACACGGCGTGCGGTTTTCGTATCACAAGGCAAGTCGGCTTGCCGCAAATTTTCACGAATACGGCGGCGTAATTGCGGTGCAAAAAAATACGCAAGCGAACCTGCCACTGTGCCAAGTGCATATAAAACTGGCAAAGGCAGATGACCCAGCAGGCGAAAAATAAACGAAATAATGGCAGACATAGGTTTCAGGCAGCCTGAAAAAAATAATGGCTATTTTAACAAAAAGCAAAGGTGATAAAATAATGCTTTTGATTTTGATAAGGAGAAAAACCATGACTGAAATCGACCAAATCATTCGCTCTCGCCGTTCTATTCGGGCTTTTACGCAACAACCTGTTGATAATGAACTATTAAAAGAAATTTTAGAAACTGCGTCTTACGCTCCGTCTGGCACAAATACGCAGGCGTGGAAAGTGTATGTGGTTACAGGCGAAATGAAGGATAAAATTTCTAATGCAGTGATTGAAGTTATTGAAAATACACGAAAAAATCCTGAATTAGGCGAGCAGTATCAAGAAGCATTCCGTTATTATCCAACCGAATGGGTGTCGCCTTATATCGATCGCCGCCGCCAAAATGGCTGGGCATTGTATGGTTTATTGGGCATTGAAAAAGGCGATAAGGACAAAATGCACGCACAACATTTACGCAATTATCGTTTTTTTGACGCACCAGTCGCTTTATTTTTTACGCTGAATAAAGTTTTGGGCGATGGGGCAAAATTAGACACCGCCATGTTTATGCAAAATTTAATGCTTTCTGCCAAATCGCACGGCTTGGATACTTGTGCCCAAGCGGCGTGGAATAAATACCACAGCATTGTTCTGCCACTTTTGGGGGCGGAAAACGAAATTTTGGTGAGTGCAATGGCATTAGGCTATGCGGATACGACAAATATTGTCAATACGCTTCAACCGCCAAGAGCAGGCGTTGATGAATTTTGTGTGTGGAAAAGTTAGGTTTTTATTTATTTTCAGGCAGCCTGAACAATTTGTTTTCAGGCTGCCTAAACATAATTTCACAAAATCATTCAATCAAGGCATTTTTTTGTGATTTTCTTCACATAAAACCCCCAGAATACAATAAAATATTATCCTTTCAGGCAGCCTGAAAGAATTGCATACAATATCATCTAATAAACAGCAGAAAGAACAATAATGAACGCACAAAATTTTGGCAAAGTTGCGGTATTGGCAGGCGGTTTTTCCAGTGAGCGAGAAGTGTCGCTCACCAGTGGTAAAGCGGTTTGGCAAGCCTTGCAAAGCAAGGGTATAGACGCACATTTGTTTGACCCACAAGAAAAACCGCTACACCGTTTGGTGGAAGAAAATTTTCAGGCAGCCTTTAATGTCTTACACGGCACATACGGTGAAGACGGCGTGGTGCAAGGTGCGTTGGAAACGATGAACATTCCCTACACAGGCAGTGGCGTGATGGCCAGTGCGATTGCTATGGATAAATTTCACACGCGGCTGGTGTGGCAAAGTGCGGGGCTGCCGAATGTGCCGTATGTGGTGTTAAATGACGATAGCGATTTTGCGGCGGTGGAAGAAGAATTTGGTTTTCCGCTGTTTGTGAAACCTGCGGCAGAAGGCAGCAGCGTTGGCGTGCAAATGATTGAAAATAAAGGAGAATTAGCCGCAGCTCACCCAGAACTCAAACAATATCACGGCGTGATTTTGGCAGAAAAAGCGATTATGGGCGGCGAATATGCGTGTTCGATTGTGGGCAATCGTGCCTTGCCTGCCATTCGCATTATTCCAAATGGCAAATGGTATGATTATGAAGCCAAATATTATCGTGATGATACGGAATACCGCTGTCCATCAGGCTTGTCGGCAGAAAAAGAAAGCGAAATGAAAGACTTGGCATTAAAAGCCTTTCAAATTTTGGGCTGCACAGGCTGGGGACGCGTGGATTTTTTGAAAGACGAAAACGATAAATTGTATTTATTGGAAGTCAATACTGTGCCTGGTATGACTTCGCACAGTTTGGTGCCGAAAGCAGCCAAACAAGTGGGCGTGGATTTTGCTGATTTATGTGTAGAAATTTTGCGATATGCAACGGAAAGTGAAAAAGTTTAAAAAACAAAATCAAAGTCGTACGCCGCCGTCTGCAATTCGCAATTTAACAGGCTGGCTTTATACGATTGTGGTGATGATGATATTGGTGGGCGGTTTTCAGTGGCTGATTAACACGCCCCGCTTTCCTATTCGCCAAATTGATATTGCCGAAAGCAATAAAACGACATTTGCACACATTAGCGACACGGAATTAGAACAAGCACGCCAAGACAGCATTGTGGGCAATATTTTTAGCGTTAATTTGAATAAAATTAAAGCACGATTTGAACAAATTGTGTGGGTGGAAAAGGTTGAAGTTTCTCGCGTATGGCCTGATACGATTGCGGTTCGCATTGTGGAACGCACGCCCTTGGCTTATTGGAATGACACGCAACTGATTGATACGCAAGGCAAAGTTTTTGACGCACAAGGGGACAACACGCTGCCTTACTTTTACGGCGTGTCGCCGAATGAACAAACGATGGTGAAACATTTTGTGTCTATGCAAAAAACCTTATCTGCCATAGACTTAAAAATTAACAAATTATTTTGTGATGAAAGACAAGCATGGCAACTTTCATTAGATAACGGAATTACAGTAAAATTAGGGCGAGATGATACGCAAAATCGCATCAATCGTTTTGTTGCTTACTGGCACAACGAAATCAAACCGCAAGCGGCTGCGATTGAATATGTTGATATGCGTTATCGCAATGGTTTTGCCGTTCATATGAACAAAAATGTGGCGGAACAAACCGCCGTTGAGCAACAGCAAAAATAACGGAACTTTCATAAAAATGATGGATAAAAAAGACAGACATTTGTGTGCATTGGATATTGGCACGGACAAAACAGTCGCTTTGATTGGCGAATTTGACGGCGAAGAAGTTCGCATTGTCGGCATGGGCGAAGCACCGACAAGGGGCATTAAAAACGGTATGATTGCCAACATTGATGCCACAGCCAGTGCCATTCGTTCTGCGGTGGAAGAAGCCGAACATATGGCAGACTGCCAAGTGCATAGCGTGGTGATTGGCATTGCAGGCAATCATATCAGCAGTCTCAATTCCGAAGGTATGGTGAAAATCAAAGACGGCGAAGTAACCCGAGACGACATTAGCCGTGCGATTGACACCGCCAAAGCGGTGAGCATTCCGCCTGAACAGCAAATTTTGCACACCGTTATTCAAGAATTTATTGTGGATAATCAACCGGGTGTGCAAGACCCATTGGGTATGAGCGGCACGCGTTTGGTGGTGAAAATTCACATTATCACAGGGGCAACTACGGCGGTGCAGAACTTGGAAAAATGTATTCAACGCGCCGAGTTAATTCCCGAAACCATTGTCTTGCAACCATTAGCCAGTGCTTTGGCAGTTTTAACTGATGATGACCAAGAATTGGGCGTGTGTTGCGTGGATATGGGGGCAGGCACAACCGATATTTCTGTCTTTACGAATGGGGCGATTCGCCACACGGCAGTGATTCCCTTTGCAGGCGAATTGCTGACGCGTGATTTAGCCCAAGCACTCCGCACGCCGTATGACGCAGCAGAACACATTAAAGTGTATCACGGTGCGGCTGTGGATTCTTTGGACGGTATGGACGAAATGATTAAAGTCCCCAGCATTGGCGATGAACGCCGCTCCCGTCAAGTAGAACGGCGTGTTTTGGTTACCGAAGTATTGCAACCAAGAATGACCGAGTTATTCTACATTGTTTCCAATGAATTAGACCGTGCAGGTTTTGCCGACCAATTATCCGCAGGCATTATTTTGACAGGCGGCACTTCACTGATGGCAGGCTTGGTGGATTTAGCCGAAGATGTGTTTGACCTACCCGTGCGTGTGGGCGTACCCAGTCGCCGTATGGGCGGTTTGTCTGAACGCGTTCGCAATCCCAAATACGCCACAGCGATTGGACTATTGTGTCAAGCGTTTGACGAAATGGAAGTGCAAATTGACGAACCACGCCGCGGCGGTTTATTGGGTAAATTATTCGGTGCATTAAAAGACAGGTTATAAACAGTGTGAAATCTTGGACAGACGCCATTGGGGCAGAAAAACAACAGCCGTATTTTCAAAAAATCATACAACAAGTGAATGCGGAACGAAAAAGCGGGCAAATCATTTATCCGCCTGCCCCCGATGTGTTTAACGCTTTTCGGTATACCGAATTTTGCCAAGTGAAAGTGGTGATTATTGGGCAGGATCCGTATCACAACGAAAATCAGGCACACGGTTTGGCGTTTTCCGTGCAGCAAGGTGTGGATATTCCGCCGTCTTTGAAAAACATTTATAAAGAATTAGCAAACGATATAGACGGTTTTCAAATTCCTAATCACGGCTGCCTGAAAAAATGGGCAGATGAAGGCGTGCTGTTGCTCAATACCGTTTTAACCGTGAAAGCCCATTTGGCTCATTCGCACAAGGATATAGGCTGGGAAACCTTTACCGATAAAGTGATTGAAGTGTTAAACGAACACCGAGAACATTTGGTTTTTTTACTGTGGGGCAATCCTGCACAGAAAAAGGGAAGCAAAATCGACACCACACGCCATTTGGTACTCAAAGCCGCACACCCATCGCCCTTATCGGCTCATCGTGGCTTTTTTGGCTGTCGTCATTTTTCACAGGCGAATCAATATTTAAAGGATAAAGGGATTAGTCCGATTGATTGGCAGGTATAAGTTTTATAGTCGATTCACAGCAAAACCATGCATCGTTACTTCGCCTCGCTGTATTATTTATACTATCTTCGGCTCGTTTCCTTGCCTGCTTTTGCTGTGAACCGACTATAACTTCGCCTTACGGCTCGTAGAACTTCGTTTCAGGCAGCCTGAAACAATAATAATCATAACAATAGCCAGTGTATAATGATTTTGAAATATTTTAACTATATTGCACAAATTATTTTGCATTGGCACACACAATGCAGTATTCAAGAAGTTTTGCTGTCTGTGATTTTAAATCAAAGCAATGATAACAGTGTTTTCAGGCTGCCTGAAAACAGGGGAAACAAAAATGAAACACGCAACGCCTTACTTAAAACTCGGCTCATTGTGCTGGCTTGCCTGTGTGCTGTCCGCTTGCACAACCGTTGCCGAACCCGAAACATCGGAAGAAACAGAAGAATATCGCCCGCAATATCCCATTTCGGACGAAGGTTTTTACACCGTACGCAGTGGCGATACGCTATCGTATATTTCCACGCATTTTGGCAGAAGTATCGCCACGCTGAAATGCTGGAATAAAATTTCCAATAAAAATATTTTGGTTGTGGGACAAAACATTCGCGTTATGCCCCCAAAAGGCAAAGACGCCAAAAAATGTCTGAATTTAAGCGACACCAAGCCGCCTGAACCCGTCAAAGAAGTAGTTAAAGAATCACCACAACAAATCAAAATTCACCGCAGAATTTTAAGCGACTTCAAACCTGTGTGGCCAATGAAAGGCAACATCATTTCAAACTTTGACGGTCAAACACAAAAAGGCATTGATATTGCAGGCAAGGAAGGACAAGCCGTCAAAGCGATTGCAGACGGCACCGTGTCATACGCGGGTGAAGAACTAAAAGGCTATGGCAAGTCGATTGTGATACGCCACAACAATGCCCTAATGAGTACCTATTCGCGTAACAAAACGCTGTTAGTCGGTGTCGGGCAGAAAGTGCAGAAAGGACAAACCATCGCCGAAATCGGACGCGATAAAAACGGGCAGACACGACTGCATTTGAAATACTCATCAACAATAGCCCTGTGAATCCTGTGGAATATTTGCCGAAACAATGAGCAGGCGTAGGGTGGGCAACTTGCCAGCCACGCGTTTTTATTCACGGTTTCAGGTGGTGCATATTTCAGGCAGCCTGAAACCTTTGCAAAACTCAATCTGAAACAAAAAAGCGTTCGTTATAGGGTGGGCATTCTTGCCCACCGTCAAACCGCAGGTTTGATAACAATTTGATTTATAATAAAAATTACCTATTTTGCCCTATCGGGCAAATGGTGGGCAGGAATGCCCACCCTATAACATTTACATTTGTTGTATGCTTAAAATAAGTTTTGCAAAGGTTTCAGCCTGAAAGATAATGAAAACGCGTGGGCAACAAGTTGCCCACCCTACCGCTCATTGAATTAAATCCACCCCTGTTGTGCAAACGAAACGGTTTTTGTGGCGGTTACGATAAAATGGTCTAACAGGGTAATATCAAATAATTTCAGTGCGGCTTTCAGTTTAACGGTAAAAATGCGGTCTTCATCGGACGCTTGCAAACCGCCTGCGGGGTGATTGTGGGCGATAATCAAGGCGGCGGCGTGTTTTTCTATGGCTAATTTTGCCACTTCGCGAATATAAACCGTGTGTTCTGCCACTGTGCCACGCGATAATTCTTCAATCGCCACAATGCCTTGCTGTTTGTCTAACAACAAAGCCAACATCACTTCCACTTTTTCCCAGCCGACTGCCCAACGCAGATATTCGCCCAAAGCGGCAGAGTCGCTCACTTGCGGTAAGCGTTGCATTTCTTCGGCTAACAGGCGTTTGCCGATTTCTCGCACCGCCGCAAACTGCGTATAAGCCGATAGCCCCAAACCTTTGTGCTGTTGCAATTCAGACAAATTAGCCGTCAAAACGCCCCGCAACGAACCCAAATCTTGAATTAAACTGCGTGCCAAAGCCACAGCGTCCAAGCCCTTTGTGCCTGTGCGTAATAAAATCGCCAACAATTCTGCGTCCGACAACGCTGCCGCTCCTTTGTTCAGCAGTTTTTCTCTGGGGCGTTCGTTTATCGACCAGTCTTTAATTGCCATTGCAATAACCTTTTTTTCAGGCAGCCTGAAACTTATGCTTGATACTGCCAAATATTGGCAAAATTTTTGCGATTGATTTCTAAATTATATTCTTTATGAAATGGGTTAATGGTTATGCCATAAACTTCTTTCTGACTGATTTCCCATATGGGTAAAATCTGAAACATTGTCATCGGCACAGCGTCAGAATAGTCATAAATACGCACAAAATGCAAATCAGTAAAAACAACAAAATATTTTTGCCCGCCAATTTTTTTTAATAATGGGCTAATTGTTTTGGTACTTTCACGCAGAATGGGGACATAAAATTTATGCTCATTCACTACCGCTTTTTTGAATACGCGTGCAAAGTGTCTATCAATAATCACATCGGGCTGTTGTTTAATGCGATAAATGGTTTCGGCTAATTCGCTGATATTTTGTTTCATACAAATTCCTTAAAAATCAAAGTTCAGGCAGCCTGAAAACCCATTGTTTGTACTTTTTCACCATTATGAAAAATCAACACCCTTTCAGGCAGCCTGAACGCACATAAACGAAATTGTTCGGGCGAAAAAGGCGATTGTGGTAGGCGAGTTTTCCACATAGCACCGATTGAAAAATCAATACAAAACACATTTTTCTTTTTGCCTAACCAATGGTTTGGCGGCTCATGAAATAATTCGTTTCGACTTTTCAACCACTTGTCGGTAGGTTCTGTTGTCGGCGTATTGTACCACTCTCGCCAATAATGCCCAATTACCACAGGAATATCATCATCATAATCGTCCCACCAGCGATAACGCGTAACAAACCGCCACCGCCCTGCGGCGTAAAACGGTTTATCTGCCATTTTTTCCGTGCCACATGCCACAGCACGAATAGGGTTGGCTTGTCCGTGATACAAATCAAACGCCCCCACCGCTGGCAAATACGGCATGGCAAAATGCTCATCACGATTGTGCTGATGATAAAACGCGTGTTCTTTTTGATAATCGTCATACCACGCCTGATTTTTTTCTTGTTCTTTGGCAAGTTGGCGTAATTCGCTAAAAGCCGTTTTTGCGTCAATATTGCCTAATTGTCGTATCAATTCTATTTTTTCAGGCAGCCATGCCGCATGAATAATGCGTAGATTTTTATTTTCTAATGCAATCGGTAGTGTATTGATATAATTTAATATTTCTTCTTTTTCTTGTTCGCTTGCAATTTTATATTGCACATAACGGTGTTTTTCTCGTTCTCGTTGTTTTTCAAAAAACCACCCTGCTCCGTCTTTTTGATCGCCACGCAATAAATTGAGTTCGTGATTACCCAAAATCGCCAAATGACCGTTATCCGTCAGTTGCTTAATTAGCCGCACAACTGCCACACTATCCACGCCCCTATCCACAAAATCGCCGATAAACACCAAACGGCGGCGTTCAGGATGCCGCCCCATTTCGTCATAGCCCAAATGCCGCAATAATGCACGCAAAGCGTCAATCTCGCCATGAATATCGCCGACAATATCCACAGGGCAATCGGGTAAGGGTCGAATTAAAGACATTGGTTTTTCCTTATTGAATGTGTTTTCAGGCTGCCTGAAAAGGCTATATTTTAACAAAAAACACCGTTCAGGCTGCCTGAAACGGTGTTTTTATTTAACTTACGACAGTTTAAGCCGACTTTTTGCCGTCATCAATATACACCAACTTCGGTGCTTGTTTTTTCTCAATCACCGCTTTATTGACAATCACTTGGGCGATGTTTTTGTGGTCGGGCAAGGTGTACATGGTGTCTAACAGCACATCTTCTAACACCGAACGCAAGCCCCTTGCTCCCGTTTTGCGTTCTTGGGTGATTTTGGCAATCGCTCGCAGGGCGGACGGTTGAATTTCTAACTGCACGCCCTCCATCGCAAACAGGGCTTGGTATTGTTTCACCAAAGCGTTTTTCGGTTGGGTGAGAATATTCACTAATGCGTCTTCGTCCAACTCTTCCAAAGTGGTGAGCACAGGCAGGCGGCCGATTAACTCGGGGATTAAACCGAATTTAATTAAGTCTTCGGGTTCAACTTGGGCGAAGATTTTGCCGATGTCGTCCGATTCAACTTTGCTCATCACTTCTGCACCAAAGCCGATGCCGCCTTTTTCCGAGCGGCGGCGAATGATTTTTTCCAAGCCGTCAAACGCTCCGCCACAGATAAAGAGAATGTTAGAAGTGTCGATATTGATAAAGTCTTGATTTGGGTGCTTGCGTCCGCCTTGTGGGGGAACGGACGCAACCGTGCCTTCAATCAATTTGAGCAAGGCTTGTTGCACGCCCTCGCCCGATACATCTCGCGTGATAGACGGATTTTCGCTTTTGCGGGCGATTTTGTCGATTTCGTCAATATAAACAATGCCTTTTTGGGCTTTTTCGACATTAAAATCGCAGGTATTGAGTAATTTGGTTAAAATTTGCTCGACATCTTCGCCCACATAACCTGCTTCGGTGAGCGTGGTTGCGTCTGCCATAACAAACGGCACTTCTAATTTGCGTGCCAGTGTCTGGGCAAGCAGGGTTTTGCCTGAACCAGTAGGGCCTATCAGCAAAATATTGCTTTTGGCAATTTCCACATTGTCAGGGGCTTTGGGGTATTGCAGGCGTTTGTAGTGGTTATAAACCGCCACTGCTAACGATTTTTTGGCTTTTTCTTGCCCAATCACATAATCGTCCAAGTGTTTGGCAATTTCGTTTGGCGTGGGCAAAGGGGCTCCGCTTTCGATGGAAGTAATCGAACTTTGCGATGACGGCGTGCCAACCGCTTCGTCAAACAGGGCGTTACATTCGTTAATACACTGGTCGCAAATGCAGGCTTTTTTGCCTTCAATCAGCATTTCGACATCGGATTCTAATTTGCCACAAAAGTCGCATTTTTTCTGCTCGCTCATTTTACTTACGCTTTCGTATCGTTATGATTTGCAATCACTTTATCCACTAAACCATATGCAGCGGCTTCATCTGCCGACATAAAGTTATCGCGGTCGGTGTCTTTTTCTAAATCAGCCAAAGGTTTGCCTGTGTGATCAGCCATTAACTGATTGAGTTTTTGTTTGATTTTTAAAAGTTCTTTGGCGTGAATTTCAATATCGGACGCTTGCCCCGATAAACCGCCTAATAAGGGTTGGTGAATCATAATGCGGCTATTCGGCAAGGCAAAGCGTTTGCCTTTTGCCCCTGCGGACAGAAGAAACGCCCCCATACTGGCGGCTTGCCCCAAGCACAAGGTTGCCACATCGGGTTTGATAAAGTTCATCGTGTCGTAAATCGACAAACCTGCGGTAACCGAACCGCCTGGGGAATTGATATACAAATAAATGTCTTTATCGGGATTTTCGCTTTCTAAAAACAGCAACTGGGCAACCACAAGATTAGCGGTTTCATCGGTAACGGGACCGACCATAAACACAATGCGTTCTTTAAGCAAGCGAGAGTAAATATCATACGCCCGCTCACCACGCCCGCTTTGCTCCACGACCATAGGCACTAACATATTGTCGATACTGTTGTTGAACATTTGGAAAATCCTTATCAAGTGAATGAATTGCGTTACATTGTAGGGTGGGCTTCCCAGCCCACCACAACGCCGATAGGCGTTGCTTGTATATCTTTCAGGCTGCCTGAAAATCATTTCTGCCGTTATGGTGGGTTGGAAACCCACCCTACAATTGTGCCGTTACGGTGGGCAAGAATGCCCACCCTATAACCTAACTCGTCATTGCGAACCTGACCAAAGTCAGGCGTGGCAATCTCCTAAAATAATTTTTAACAAGCGAAGCGAAGTTGAAAATTATTTTAGGGTGGCGTAAATCAATATAACGGCAATGCAAAATATCTTTCAGGCTGCCTGAAAATCATTTCTGCCGTTATGGTGGGTTGGAAACCCACCCTACAATTTTGCCGTTACGGTGGGCAGGAATGCCCACCCTATAACAAACCTTTACTCAACACCATTACAACGGAGCAGCACCGCCGTACATCACTTCGTCAAATGTCATCGGTTTTTCAAGCACTTTTACTTTGCCCAAAACCAAATCAACCAAGTTATTTTCTAACGCCACATTAGCAAACTCGTTGCGGCGTTGAGTATCTTTCATATACCACTCAATCACTTCGTCAGGTTCTTCAAAGTTTTGTGCGTAATCTGCCACAGCGGCACGGATTTGTTCTTCATTGGGCATTAACTTGCCGTCATTTTGACGGTCTAATTCGCCGATAATCAAGCCGATAGCCACAGTGCGTTTGGCACGGTCGGCAAAAATTTCATCAGGCAAATTGCCCAAACCTTTGGTATCCATACCACGAGATTTCCACTCATTAACGGTGTCTTCTTTCAGATGAGCAATTTGGTCGGCAACGAGTTTTTTCGGCACATCAAAAACAACATTATCAACCAAAACATTGATGACATTTTGTTTGGTAATACTGTCGGTGCGGCGTTTAACTTCGCGTCCGATATTTTTCTTAATTTCCGCTTTCATTTCAGCTACATCGCCGCTTGCCACGCCTAATGCTTTGGCAAAAGATTCATTGACTTCGGGCAGAATGCTTTCGGCAACGCTTTTGACGGTGATATTAAACACTGCGGTTTTGCCTGCCACATCTTTGCCGTGATAATCTTCAGGAAATTCCACAGAAACAAATTTGCTTTCGTTTTCTTTCATACCGACAATGCCTGCTTCAAATTCAGGCATCATGGTTTTTTCACCTAAAACAAAGGGATAGTTGGTTGCACTGCCGCCGTCAAACGCCACGCCTTCGATTTTGCCTTCAAAGTCGATAATCACACGGTCGCCATTTTGGGCTTCTCGTTCGACATGATTATACGAAATGCGTTGTTTGCGAAGCACTTCAATGGTTTTTTCCACATCAGCGTCCGTTACTTCGGCAACCGCTTTTTGCACTTCCTTATCAGACAAATCAGGAATCACAATTTCAGGGAAAGTTTCATAAATAGCGGCAATTTTCACCACTTCTTTATCATCTTGATTTTCTTCAACTTCCAAACTTTGCAGGGCAGCGACTTTTAAGTTTTCTTCACCTGCCACACGGAAAAATGTATCCACAGCGGTATCGTTTAACACATCGTTTTGAATGCTGTATCCGTAGATTTTTTCAATCATAGATAAAGGGGCCCTGCCAGGACGAAAACCGTCAATACGAGCCTTTTTTTGTTGTTTTTTCAAACGATTAGCAACTTCGGCACGGATTTCTTCCCAAGCCAAAGACAACACAATTTTGCGTTCCAAACCTTCTAAATTTTCGACAGAAATTGCCATAATTTGATATAACCTTTTATGTTGATTAAAATAAAACGGTAGATTTTAACATATTTTTAATGGATACTTTTAAAATTGATTGATTTCAGGCTGCCTGAAACGAAAGCCGTGTCATTGCAACACGACATAAACGATATGCTCATAAAGATTAAGGAACTTCCAAAAATTAAAAAACTTAAAACAATCGGTTTTATTTTTAACAAACGGATTTGTTCGCACCTAACGGTGCTCACGATATTTATTTATCAATATCATATAGTGAATAAGCGAACACCGTTAGGTGTGAGCAAATCCGTTTGTTTATTTAAAAAATGGACAAATTGTTGTCAATTTGAATTTTTACAATATTTTTTCAGGTTGCCTGAAATTTATTTTTTATAAACACTGAAAAAAACAAAGGCTTAAATTATGGAAAAAGTAAATATCACCCTACCCGAAACTTGGCTGTTTGAAACCGTTTTGCCTGTGCGTATCGGCGACATTAACTACGGCAACCACTTGGCAAATGACGCGGTTTTGCGTCTTGCCCACGAAGTGCGATTGCAGTTTTTAACGCTTCACCATTACAGCGAAATGAATGTTGAAAATGTAGGCTTAATTATGGCAAACGCTGTGATTCAGTTTGTTAATCAAGCGTTTTACGGCGATGAACTGGTGTGCAAAATCGGTTTGGGACACACAGGCAAAACCAGTTTTGACCTAATCACACAAATGATACGCCAAAAAGACAACAAAGAAATCGCCCGCATTAAAACAGGCATGGTGTGCTTTGATTACACACAACAAAAAGTTAAAGCCATACCCAAAGCGTTTTTGCAGTTAGCAGTGAGCAGTGAGTAGTGAGCAGTTGTTTCGTTTTGCCTTGCGGCAAAACAAGTTATGTTGAGATAACGCTTCGATTTTTCTTTCAGGCTGCCTGAAAAACCCCTATCGTCATTGCGAGCCGTGCCGAATGCACGGCGTGGCAATCTCCTAAAAACGAACGCAATACACAATGATTTCAGGCTGCCTGAAAATATTTTTACGCCGTCCAGTCTTCTACTGGCAACTGTTCAATCTGCAAAAACGCTTGGTCATTGGTAACCAAAACGCAGTCATTTGCCACAGCACATGCCGCAATCAGCATATCCAAAGGCGACAAATTTTTGCCTTGTTTTTCTATATCGGCACGCAAAATAGCATAAGTTTCAGCCACTTGTTGATTAAACGGCATCACGCGTATGCCTTGAACTAATTTATCGCTAATTTGTAACCATTTTGCCGAGTTATTTTTGCGAACGCCGTAACGCACTTCCGCCCACGCAAGCGAAGAAATGCACATATTTTTCAACGCTTCGTTATCAAAGCGTTGCTGGAATTTTGGGTGTTTTTTCATCAACGCAGAAAAGGCGTTGGTATCAAACATATACATTATGATTTTTCTCCCGAACCGTCCATTTCTTCTATCATTTCAACAATCGGATTGGGTTTCCACACATTTTCGCGTGGCGGCGGTTCAAAGTTCATATCTTCGCCACTGTCGTGGGCTTCCTGAATCATCGCAAATAACTCGTCTTTGAATTGTCTATCCTTTTCTTGTTCCGACTGTTTTGCCGAGCGTTGTTGCGATAAAAAAGTTTGCAAGGCGTGCCGTAACACCCAACTTTTTGAACGGTCATGTTCTTGGGCATATTTTTCGACTTCTAAAAACAAAGGTTCAGACACTTGGGTGGTTATGGTTCTTAATTCAGGCATATTCAACTCCTATTAACTGATATAGAAATCAGATTTTATCTCAAAAATCATCAATATCTAATTATATTACAATAGAACTATTGAGACTGATTAACTATTATTAGAAAAAACAGTTTTTAAAAACATACGCAAATTTTAAGTTCGTTTTTCCATATTTGTAAGAGATAATTCTTGAAAGGTTGTTTCTGCTAAAAATCAATGTAGATTTTATAGGGTAGGCGTGTCAGCCCACCATTTATTCATAAGATAAAATATATTTGAATAACCATACTATCGGCTTTATGGTGGGCAAGAATGCCCACCCTATAACGAACACTTTTTTTGTTTCAGATTGAATTTTGCAAAGGTTTCAGGCAGCCTGAAAACAATCTATCCACGCCGCCACGAAGTCTCACCTGCTTTGTCTTCTAATATAATGCCGTGTTCTGCTAATTCATCACGAATACGGTCGGATTCTGCCCAGTTTTTGTTTTTGCGGGCGATTGTGCGTTCGGCAATTAAAGCGTTAATTTCTTCATCAGACAAACCGTTGCCCGCTCCCGCTTGCAAAAACGCTTGCGGATTTTGTTGCAATAAGCCTAACAATCCGCCCAACGCTTTCAGGCAGCCTGAAAGATTTTTATCTTGTGTTTTATTCACTTCCCCTGCCAACTCAAACAACACCGCAATCGCATTCACGGTATCAAAATCATCGTTCATTGCCGCATAAAATTTTTGCGTATAGGAATTTGCGTTTTCGCTTAAATGAAAATCCGCTGGCGGCGTGTTGTTCAGAGCGGTGTACAACCGTGTGAGACTGGAGTTTGCATCCGTTAAATGAGCGTCCGAATAATTTAACGGACTGCGATAATGGGCACGCAAAATAAAAAACCGCACCACTTCGGGCTTGAATTTATCCAAAACTTCGCGAATGGTGAAAAAATTGCCCAAAGATTTCGACATTTTTTCGTTATCCACACGAATAAAACCATTGTGCAGCCAGTATTTAACATGCGAATGCGAATAACCTGCCGCACCGCAACTTTGGGCAATTTCGTTTTCGTGATGCGGAAATTGCAAATCCGCACCGCCGCCGTGAATGTCGAACAATTCACCCAACAATTCCTTGCCCATAGCGGAACATTCAATATGCCAGCCAGGTCTGCCCTTGCCCCACGGGCTATCCCAAAACGGCTCATCGGGTTTGGCTGCTTTCCACAACACAAAATCCAAAGGGTCTTGTTTGTGGCTATCCACTTCCACACGCTCGCCTGCACGCAAATCGTCCAAACTTTTGCCCGATAATTGTCCATATGCCGCAAATTCGCGTACGCGATAATATATATCGCCATTATCAGCAAGATAGGCTTTGCCTTTATCAATCAAAGACTGAATCATCGCCATCATCGCGTCAATATAATCGGTTGCACGCGGTTCAATATCGGGACGCAACACGCCCAAACGCGCCGCGTCGTCATGCATGGCGGCAATAAATCGAGCGGTTAAATCGCTGATATTTTCACCATTATCCGCCGCTCGTTTGATGATTTTATCGTCAATATCGGTGATATTCTGCACAAATTTTAAAGCAAACCCCAAATGCCGCAACCACCGCGATACCATATCAAACACCACCATCACCCGTGCATGCCCCAAATGGCAATAGTCATACACCGTCATACCGCAAACATACATTTTCACCTGCGGGGGATTGTGTGGCACAAACTCTTCTTTCTGCCGAGATAGCGTGTTGTATAAATAAAGCGTCATTTTCAGGCTGCCTGAAAGATTGAAAATAGTCGCTTATTATAGGCGATTTGATAAAATATAGTCGATAAACTTCAACAGCAAGGCACAACAGAGGCTGAATAATTTTTAAGAACGCATTATTATTTTGGAGTTTATTGACTATAATGCGATTTTGCACTGTTTCAAGGATATATTCAATGAATGCTCAACCCACCATTGCCTTAATCGTCCCTGTTTTTAACGAAGAAAACAATATTGCCCCGTTTGTTGCCGAAGTGGAACGGGTTTTATCGGATTATTTGTCGCAAATGGTGATTGTGTTTGTTGATGACGGTTCATTTGATAACACTGCACAAAAAATCATTGAATTACAACAAGATAAGCCGTTGATTAACTTATTGCAACTGTCGCGAAATTTCGGCAAAGAAGCGGCAGTTTCAGCGGCGTTGGATACGGTGGAAGCGGCTGCCTATGTGATTATTGATGTGGATTTGCAACACCCTTTAAGCACGGTTGCCGAATCTATCCATATTTGGCAGACGGAAAAAATCAACAATATCTATGGCATTCGCAATGAAAAACACTTGTCTTCCATATGGTTTTATCGCTTATTCAATAAATTGTCGGGGCGGGTGAAAATTCCTGTAAATGTCAGCGATTTTCGCTTAATTGACCGCAAAATCGTGCAAATTCTGCGAACGCTGCCTGAACGAAACCGTTTTATGAAAGGCTTGTTTGCGTGGAGTGGCTTAACCAGTCGTGGCGTGCCGTATGTTCAAGCAGAACGAAAAACAGGCAACACCAAGTTTAATTATCCTAAATTGTGGAATTTTGCCTTGGACGGCATTATGGGTTTCTCCACCCTACCCTTGCGTGTGTGGTCGTATTTTGGCGGTTTTGTGGCGTTGTTGTCGTTTGTTTATATGCTGTGGATTGTGGCAAAAACGCTGATTTTTGATATTGATGTACCAGGTTATGCGTCTTTGATGAGTGTGATTTTGTTTTTGGGCGGCATTCAGTTGGTGTCGATTGGCATTTTGGGCGAATATTTGGGGCGTGTTTCCGAAGAAGTGAAACGCCGCCCTGTGTATGTGATTGATGAAATTATGGGTGATATTGCACTCAATCAACAACAAAATGGCTGTGGTGTTGTCATACCGCAAAGGTCTGATAATGCTTAATCGTATTTTGAATTTTCAGGTAGCCCGTTTTGTGATTGTGGGTGTAGCGGCAACGCTAACCGATTTATGGGTGGCGTGGCTGATATGGCGTTTCTTTGGCTTACACGAAACCGCTTGTGCGGTGATTGGTTTTGCGGTAGCGTTTTGGGTATCGTTTTTTGGTCATCGCTTTTTCACTTTTCAAAAAACGGGTAATCCGCTGAAATTTTTGGCATTAGCCGTATCGATGTTAGCCTTGCGTGAAGTGATGATTTATGGCTTAACACTTGTAGGCGTGCGTGGTTTTATGGCTTTATTTATTCCCTTATGTACGGTTACGCTGATTACCTTTTTTATTTCTAAATATCAGATTTTCAAGAGATAATATAGTCAGTTCACAGCAAAAACAGGCAAGGCGGTTCGCCGCAGACAGTATAGATAATACGGCAAGGCGAACTAACGCTGCATGATTTTGCTGTGAATCGACTATATTTTTTCAGGCTGCCTGAAATCTTTATAGTCGAACAAATTCAAAACAATAACAGGCGGCACGCCGCAGACAGTATAACTAATACAGCAAGGCTCGGCAGACGCATTAGTGTTTTGAAGTTGTTTGACTATATCACACCCCCAAATATTCTTCCCGATTAGGCAGCCAGCGGTTTAGGTGTTGTTGTATGATGGTATCTTCGCCGTCTCGCACCAACTGTGCGGCGGTGTCGCGGGCGGTTTCTAATAGGTCTATATCCCGTTCTATATCGGCAAAACGCAACAGTGGCACGCCGCTTTGTTTGGCTCCTAAAAATTCGCCAGGTCCGCGTAATTGCAGGTCTTGGCGGGCGATTTCAAAGCCGTCTGTGTTTTGGTAGATAATGCGTAGGCGTTCTTTGGCGGTGTCGCTTAATGGTTCGGTAAAAAGCAAAACGCAGTGCGATTGTCCGCCGCCACGCCCTACTCGCCCACGCAGTTGGTGAAGTTGCGATAAGCCCATTCGCTCGGCGTGTTCAATCACCATTAGCGTGGCGTTGGGCACATCAACGCCGACTTCAATCACCGTTGTGGCAACCAAAGCGTTCAGGCTGCCTGAAACAAATTGTTGCATGACTGCCGCTTTTTCTGCCGCTTTCATTTTGCCATGCACCAAACCGATGGATAATTCAGGAAAAGTTTGTGATAAGCGTTCAAAGGTTTCGGTAGCGGTTTTCAGTTGCAGGGCTTCGGATTCTTCAATCAACGGACACACCCAGTAGGCTTGCCGTCCGTCTTGTATGATTTTGCGGACAAATTGTTCGATTTCACTTCTTCGTAACTCGCTGTTTTTTAAGTGTGTTTTTACAGGTGTACGATTAGGCGGCATTTCATCAATCACCGACACATCTAAATCGGCGAAAAAGCCCATTGCCAAAGAACGCGGAATGGGCGTGGCAGACATCATTAACTGATGCACATTATTGCCTTTGTTTTTGAAATTTAAGCGTTGTTGCACGCCAAAACGGTGTTGTTCATCGACAATCACAAAACCTAAATTTTCAAACGCCACATCGTCTTGAAATAAGGCGTGCGTGCCTATGACAAACCGCACTCGTCCTGACAATAAATCATCTTTAACTTGTTGTTTTTCCCTTTTTTTCAGGCTGCCTGAAAGATACGCCACAGGAATATTTAAAGCGTTAAACCAAGTCGCAAATTTGCTGAAATGTTGTTCGGCTAAAATTTCAGTCGGAGCGGTTAAGGCTGCCTGAAAACCTGCTTCAATCGCCAACAATGCCGCCGCCGCTGCCACAATCGTTTTGCCCGAACCAACATCGCCTTGCAACAAGCGGTGCATGGGGTGCGAGCAAGCCAAATCGGCTTTAATTTCATTTAAAACCTTGTGTTGTGCCGCCGTTAATTTGAACGATAATTGTGCTAACAAACGCTGCACCAACTCGCCCGAAGTGTTGAATGCAATCGCCGTTAATCGTTCCCGCTCATTGCGTGCAAGCCGCATAGACAGTTGTTGTGCCAACAATTCATCAAACTTCAAACGGCGAAAAAAAGGCAGATTTTTATTGTTCAAATCAAAAGCAGAATATTCAGGCGTGGGAGCGTGCAAAGAATGAATGGCACAGGCAAAATCAGGCAAATTTAACGGCTGCAAAACTTTTTCAGGCAGCGTATCGGTGACTGCCGTTTTCTCCAACGCCACCGCAATCGCCCGCCGTATTGTTGCCTGATTTAAGCCCGATACGGTGGGATAAACAGGAGTCAGCGTTTCTTTCAAAGCGGTTGATTTTTCAGTCGCCACAATTTTAGGGTGTATCATTTCCAAGCCATAAAAGCCCGCCCGCACCTGCCCTAATGCCCGCACGGTTTTGCCTTCACTCAACTGGCTTTGCTGTGTTGGATAAAAGTGCAAATATCGCAAGATTAAAAAATGCCCCGTTGCGTTTTCCAAACGCACAAGCAGTTGTTTTCGCGGACGAAATTGCACGGTTTGAAAAATAATTTTGCCTTCCACCAAACAAGTTTCATTTTCCACCAAATCGCCAAGCGGCGTGATATGCGTTTCATCTTCATACCGCAACGGTGCATGCAACAACAAATCCCACAGCGAAGTTAAATGCAACTTCGCCAACTTTTCCGCCGTAGTGGCAGAAATTTTTAAGATTTTGCTATCGGTAGGATTCATTGAATATCATTTATCAAGAAAAAACAGACAAATTGTAACATTAAATAAATACCTTTCAGGCAGCCTGAAAAGCGTTTAATACTTGATAAATTATACAATCGCTATCACAATAAGCACTTATGGAAATATTGCAACGCATACAAGATTTAATTCGACAAACGACGGTAGCAGAAATTATGCCGCGTTTTTTAAGCGTGGGTGCAAATGTTAAGGCAGACGGCACGCTGGTTACCGAAGCCGATTTGGCAGCACAACGCGTGCTCATTGATGGTTTGCAACAGATTATCAACTGCCCTGCTTTGGGCGAAGAAATGTCTGCCGCAGAGCAACGCCAATTATGGCAAAACAATGCAAACGGCTTGTGGATTATCGACCCCGTTGATGGCACCACCAATTTTGCGTCTGGTATGCCGCATTTTGCGGTGTCGGTGGCGTTGATTCAAAATGGCGAAAGCGTTTTGGGCGTTACTTTTGATCCCTTGCGTGATGAAATGTTTTATGCTAAAAAAGGCGGCGGTGCGTTTTTAAATGGCACGCCACTGCCCCTACGCCGCAACGCTTGTCATTCTTTACGCGAAGCGGTTGCCGCCGTGGAAGTGAAATATTTGCGTTCAGGCACACTGGCTAATCGTATGCAAAACCTATCGCCCTGTCGTTCGCAACGCAATATGGGGTGCAGTACGCTGGACTGGTGCTATTTAGCGGCAGGACGATTTGATGTATTCTTACACGGCGGACAAAAACTATGGGACTACGCCGCAGGAGCGTTAATTGCTAGTGAGGCAGGCGGACAAATCGCCACATTAGAAGGCGATGATTTTTGGAGTGGCAAACACACATTCAAACGCTCGGTCATCGCCGCCACAGACACAGACATTTTCAACGCTTGGCTAAAATGGGTTAGGGCGAATCAGTGAGCAATTAGCAGTGAGCAGTTGTTTTGTTTTGCCTTGCGGCAAAACAATTATTATTTAGATAATGCTTCGATTTTTCTTTCAGGCTGCCTGAAAGGCTTAATGCAATGCCGTTAAAACGCCTAACGGCGTTTGTTTTGCCTATCGGCAAAACTGGATTGCCACGCCTGACTTTGGTCAGGCTCGCAATGACACGGGTTTTTGTTTCAGGCTGCCTGAAAGGCTTAATACAACGCCGTTAAAACGCCTGCGGTGTTTGTTTTGCCTATCGGCAAAACTGGATTGCCACGCCTGACTTTGGTCAGGCTCGCAATGACGCACAGGGTTAAATATTTGTTTCAGGCTGCCTGAAATAAAAATCGAAGCGTTATCTAATATTAAAACCGTCAAGCCACAGGCTTGACATAATCATTGCTAATTACTCATTGCTCACTGATAACTGCTAACTGCTAACTGCTCACTGCTAACTGCTCACTGCTCACTGCTCATTGCTAACTTGCTTGCTTTACTGTATCCTTACCTTTTCTTTGCGTCAAAATAAAAAGGACTTCATTATGGCAGTCAATTTAACCGCAAAAACCGCCAAAGAACTGCCCGTTATTGACGGTATTCAAATTTATGTCGGACAAGCAGGCATTAAAAAAGAAGGCAAAAACGACTTAACGCTAATGCTTTTGTCGCCGTCTGCAAATGTGGCTGGCGTTTTTACGCAAAATCGCTTTTGTGCCGCACCTGTTTTAATCTGTAAAAAACATTTGGCAGAAAATCAAGGCATTCGGGCGATTGTGGTGAATACAGGCAACGCCAATGCAGGCACGGGGCAACGCGGTATTGATGACGCATTGAATGTATGCACTGCCGTTGCCGCTCATATTCAGTGCAAACCTGAACAAGTTCTGCCCTTATCCACTGGCGTGATTTTAGAGCCTTTGCCTGCCACCAAAATCATTCACGCCCTACCCAAAGTCAAACCCGTACACTGGGACATTGCCGCGTCCGCGATTATGACCACCGACACTGTGCCGAAAGCCGCCACACGGCAAATTAAAATCGACAACAAAGTGATTTCGGTTACAGGCATTGCCAAAGGGGCAGGTATGATTCGTCCGAATATGGCGACTATGCTGTCTTTTGTGGCAACGGACGCAAATATTGCCCCCGATTTATTGAATAAATGGACAAAAGAAATTGCCGACAACAGTTTCAACCGCATTACGGTTGATGGCGACACCAGCACCAACGACAGTTTCTTAATTATTGCCACAGGCAAATCAGGCTTACCTGAAATATCAAACGACAACGATCCTGCCGCCGCCAGCGTCAAAGCCGCGATTACCGAAACCGCATTAGAATTAGCCAAAGCGATTGTGCGAGACGGCGAAGGAGCAAGCAAATTCATCACCATTCAAATCGACCAAGCGATGAGCGTGGAAGAAGCCCGCAAAGTGGGTTATTCCATTGCCCATTCGCCGTTGGTGAAAACCGCCTTTTTTGCGTCAGACGCAAACTTGGGGCGGCTGTTATGTGCCATCGGCAATTCAGGCATTAAAGATTTGGACACCGCCAAAGTACGCATGTTTTTAGACAGCGTTCTGGTTGTAGAAAACGGCGGCAGAGCCGAGTTATACCAAGAAGAAGACGGTGCAAGAGTCATGGCAAAACCCGAAATCACCGTACGCGTGGAACTCAATCGTGGCGAGCAATCGGTTGTGCTATACACCTGCGACTTGTCGCACGATTATGTATCGATTAACGCCGATTATCGCAGTTAAAAAGATATAGGGTGGGCATTCCTGCCCACCGTTTTTCATTGTTCAGGCAGCCTGAAAAAACAATGGTGCAACGATTTATTGACGCACAAAAAGAAATTTACGATTTGGCGTTGCAAGAAATTAAAAATGGCAAAAAGAAAAGCCATTATATGTGGTATATTTTTCCGCAAATTATCGGATTAGGGCAAAGTAAAACCGCACAATATTACGCCATAAAATCAAAACAGGAATTAGTCGATTACTGGGCAAATGATTATCTAAAAAACAATTTATGTGAAATAACGAGAACATTATTTAATTTAGATAATAACAATATTTCATCAATTCTTGGCTATCCTGATGATTTGAAATTAAAATCTTCAATGACTTTATTTTATATTTATACAAAAAATCCGTTATTCAAACAAATATTAGATAAATATTATCAAGGAGAAATGGATAATCAAACATTGCGTATTTATCAAACAATTTAATGCTTTTAGGCTGCCTGAAAATGATACAAACGGTACTTATGCTCAAATGCGAGAAAAGTTACAACAAGCCATAACCGCAGAAACAGGTTGGACTTTTTACAACAATATGAGCGATTAGGCACAAAATGATAGAATAACTCTTTCAGGCTGCCTGAAATGTTTTTTATCAATCGCATGGCAAAGACAACCATTTCAGGCAGCCTAAATATAACATATTGAAAAAGAAAACAAAAAATGATAGGTTTATTTATTATCACCCATGAAACCATAGGCGAAGCGTATCGTTCTTTGGAGAAGCATTTTTTTCCGCAAACAACGGAATATGTGCATGTTTTTGGCGTTCTGCCCGATGAGTCGCCTGAAGTAATTTTGGCTCGTGTGCAGTCGTGGGCAAGAACTTCGCCGTTTGAAGATATTTTGGTGATGACCGATATTTTTGGGGCAACGCCGTGTAATATTGCTCAAAAATTATTCTATTGTGGCAAGAGAATTGCCCTTTTAACGGGCTTAAATGCTCCGATGGCGATTAAAGCCATTCAATACGCACCGCAACGAGATGATTTGCAAGCCTTTGCAAATGAAGTCAAACAAGCGGCGATTGACGGTATCTTATTGTTTGATAAGGATAATCAGCCATGTTAGAAAAAGAAGTTGAAATCGTCAATAAGTTGGGCTTACACGCCCGTGCGTCTGGCAAGTTTTCGCAATTAGCCAACCAGTTTGAGTGCGAAGTGTGGGTGAGCAAGGGCGAAAAAACCATTAACGGCAAAAGCATTATGGGCTTGATGATGTTGGCAGCGGCGATGGGTTCTTTTGTAAAAATCAAAACATTTGGCATAGACGAAGAAAACGCAATGGACGCTTTGTGCCACTTAATTGCGGAAAAATTTGGCGAAGGAGAATAGAGAAATGGCGGTGGCGTTATACGGTGTGGCAGTGGGCGGCGGCATTGCGGTGGGACGCGCTCATATTTTAAAACAGGGTATGGAAGACACACCGCATTATGCCGTGCCTGACGCGGAAATCGCCGCCGAAGTGGCTCGTTTTGAAGACGCCATTCGCAACACTCGCCGCCAGTTGGAACAACTTCGCAACAATATTCCCGAAAACGCACCAACCGAGTTGGGGGCGTTTATTTCGCTGCATATTATGCTGTTAAATGATGCACATATTTCACGCGAACCGATTGATATTATTGAAGAGAAAAAAATCAATGCGGAATGGGCGTTGTCGCAACAAATGGACTTACTGATTGCACAATTCGATAGCATAGACGATGAATATTTGCACGCCCGCAAGCAAGATTTAATGCAGGTTGTCGAACGGGTTTTCAAAAATCTAATGGGCTATGACGAAAACGATTTTGTGCCTGAACAGGCGGATTTATTTGATGATACGGTGCTGATTGCGTCCGATATTTCGCCTGCGGACACGGTGCTGTTTAAAGACAACCGCATTGCCGCCTTTGTAACCGATTTTGGTGGTGCCAGCAGCCACACCGCCATTTTGGGACGCGGTTTGAATATGCCGTCCATTATTTCTTTGCGTTATGCCCGTGATTTAATTGCCGAAAATGAAGTGGTGATTGTCGATGGCATAGACGGCGTGATTATTCTGCAACCCGATGAATTTTTGCTGAAAGAATATCGCAAAAGAGCCAGAGAATATCGAGCCAGAAAACGCGAATTAAGCAAATTACGCGACACTGTGGCTGCCACACAAGATAATGTGCCGATTGAAATTTTAGCCAACATTGCCACGCCCGATAATATGGCAGAAGTGATGAAAAACGCGGCAGACGGCGTGGGTTTGTATCGCAGTGAATTTTTGTTCTTAAACCGCGACACCGCCCCTACCGAAGACGAGCAATATCGCGAATACGCCAAAATCATCAAAAAAGCCGCAGGCAAGCCTGTAACCATTCGCACCATGGATTTAGGTGCAGACAAAAATCCGCGTTGGTTTGAGCAAACACGCGGCTTAAACCCCGCAATGGGCTTGGTGGGCGTGCGATTAAGTTTGGCCGAACCGCAAATGTTCCGCACACAAATGCGAGCCATATTGCGAGCCGCAATACACGGCGAAGTGCAAATAATGTGGCCGATGATTTCGTCTTTAACCGAAGTCAGACAATGCCAGGTGCATTTACAAATTGCCAAAGAACAGTTGGCGGAGAGCGGTGTAGCCTTTAACCCCAATGTTGCCGTGGGCGTGATGATAGAAACCCCAGCGGCAGCGTTAATGGTGGGTTCTTTGTTGAAACTGGTGGATTTTGTCTCTATCGGCAGCAATGATTTAGTGCAATATACGCTTGCGGTGGATAGAGCCAACAAAAATGTTGCCGCACTTTACCAAGCCGCACACCCTGCGGTATTAAAACTCATGCTCAATGTCCTGCGAACAGCAGACCGTATGGAAAAACCCGTGAGCATTTGCGGCGAAATGGCAGGAGACCCCGTTTTCACCCGCCTTTTATTAGGCATGGGCTTTCGCCACTTTTCTATGCAACCGTCAAAAATGCTGGCATTCAAAGAAATTGTACTGTCGTGCCATATCGAACAATTAGAAAGCAAAATCGTGCCAATACTCAAAAACGATGACCCTGCAAAAATGTCGGAATTGTTGGAGAAGTTGAATAAGTTTCAGGCTACCTGAAAAAACAAAAACCCCCTAAAAATCAGGGAGTTTTAAGCATATAACCATTCACTTTCGGTTTGACTGCATTCATACAAATGTTCAGGAGCAATGTCAATTTCATCGTCCCAAACCACTGTGCCACATTGTGCTTTGGCTTTTAGAAAAAATGCTCTATTTTTCAATGGTGCATAAATTGTTTTTTCTAACAAGGGTTTGGCGTTGTAGATTTTTTTTGCACCGTCCGCAAAAGTTAAATTTAAGGTGTAATCGTCATTCGCCCTAACTTCTTTAACAATCCAAATAGGTGTTTTCATTTGATTTTTCCTTATCTCAATGGTTCAATTTTATACAGCGGTTGTTCGTTCATTGCTAAATCCCAGTTCGCTAACAATTCATCATGATGAATTTCAACCCATGCCGCAATCAACTTTTGTTGGCGTTTTGGCATATCGCCGTCCGTGAGTTCGCCGTCCATATTAAACACCGCGTTATAATCTTGATAAGTCGCATGAAAATGTGGCGGCGGATGTTCGCCTGTGTTATACATTCGGATAATAATGCCGAAAAACATAGAAATGGTTGGCATAGTCAATACTTTCTTGAATACAATAAAGAAAAATTATAGCAAATTTGTCATAAAGTAACAGTGATATACTTTCAGGCAGCCTGAAACCAAAACAACACACAAAATGACCATTTACCACAACATTGCCGTCAATCGTCCGATTGAACAACTTTTTTCGTATGCCCACGCGTCTGCCTTGGCAGTTGGCACGCGGGTTGTTGTGCCTTTTCATAACACGCAAGAAGTGGGCATTGTGTGGCAAAGCGACATTACGCCTGATATTGACATACAAAAAATTCTGCCCATTCAAACGGTTTTTGATAAAGAGCCGCCCTTGCCGCCTGAATGGATACAACTGATTGAATTTGCGGCAAAATATTATCATTACCCCGTGGGTGCAAGTGCTTTTGTGGCACTGCCTACTGCCTTGCGTCAAGCCGAACCGTTTAGGCTGCCTGAACCTGACGCATATTTCACGCTTTCTGATTTGGGGCGACAACAGGCACTACCACGCTATCCCAAGCAACTTGCTTTATGGAACGCTTTATTTTCAGGCAGCCTGAATAAAGCGGCGGCACGCCAAATACATACGGAAGCACACAAATATTTACAAAAATGGCAAGAATTAGGCTACCTGAAAACAACTGATAAGCCACAACATGTTGTTTTTCAACAAAAAATCAACCTTAATCGAGAACAAGATACCGCTGTCAAAACCGTATTGCAACAGCAAAATACCTTTGCTCCTTTTTTGCTGTGGGGCATTACGGGCAGTGGCAAAACCGAAGTGTATTTTGAAATGATGGCAGAAGTCATTGCCAACGGCGGGCAGGCTTTGTTTTTGGTGCCAGAAATCAATTTAACCGCACAATTATTAGAACGCTTAAAACGCCGTTTTCCTGCGGTTGAAACTACCATTTTGCACAGTGGTTCAGCCAAAATGGCACGATGTCAGGATTATTTTCGTGCCATGTCAGGGCAGGCGAAAATCGTTGTCGGCACGCGTTTGGCAGTTTTTACGCCCATTCAAAACTTACGCTTGATTGTGGTTGATGAAGAACACGACCATTCTTATAAACAAGACAACGAATTGCGTTACAACGCCCGCGATTTGGCTGTGTGGCGAGCCAAACAAGCAAACTGCCCTGTGATTTTGGGCTCCGCCACGCCGTCTTTGGAAAGTTATCAGGCAGCCTTGAATGGGCGATACACCTTGTTAAAACTCACACAAAGGGCGAAAGCACAGGCAAGGCTGCCTGAAATTACCTTGATAGATGTTAAGCGACAAAAATTAGACAACGGATTATCAAGCAACGCATTGAAATTATTAGAAGAAAATATAAAAAACGACGGATTAAGTTTGGTTTATTTGAATCGGCGTGGCTTTGCTCCTGCCTTGTTTTGTGGTGATTGTGGCTATTCATTTTCCTGCCCAAATTGCTCGGCAAAAATGGTGTATCACAAATATCAACGCCATTTACGCTGTCATCACTGCGACCACAAAATTGCCGTGCCCAAATCCTGCCCCGACTGCGGCAATCAAGATTTAACTGCAATCGGCATCGGCACACAACGCCTTGAAGAAACGCTTAAAAAACGCTTTCAGTCAGCCCATATTTTACGCATAGACAGCGATACTTTAAGCCGCAAAGACGACTGGCAAAAAATACGCAAAGCAATTGAAAATAAAGAAATAAACATTATCATCGGCACACAAATGCTTGCCAAAGGACACGATTTTGAGCATTTAAATTTAGTCATCGTGGTGAATGCAGACGGCAGTTTATACAGTGCCGATATGCGAGCGACTGAGCACCTATTTGCCGAGTTAATGCAAGTCGCAGGGCGGGCGGGGCGTGCGGAGCGTGCTGGCGAAGTACTCATTCAAACACAACTGCCGCACAACCCCTTATTCACCCACATTCAAAACCACGACTGGCAATCCTTTGCCGATGACGAATTAGCACGCCGCCAAACATTCGCCGCCCCGCCTACGGTTTATACCGCCGCATTCCGTGCAGACGCGGTGAAACTGCAAGACGCCTTATTATTTTTACAAAACGCCGTCAAACAATTTGTGCTGCCTGAAAGCGTTGTACTATATGGCCCCGCCCCACAACTGATGACCCGCCTATCAGGCAGAGAACGCGTACAACTTTTCTTGGAAAGCAAAAACCGCCCTGTTTTGCACGCTGCGGTTACACAATTTGCTCAAATATTAGAAGAAATCCAAACAGGCGATATTCGTTATGCCATAGATATAGACCCGTATGAATGTTGATATAGTCAAACAACTTCAAAACACTAATGCGTTGGCACGCTTTGCCGTATTAGTTATAACTGTCTGCATCGTGCCGCCTGTTATTGTTTTGAATTTGTTTGACTATATTGAATAAATTTCAGGCAACCTGAACCCAATCTTAAAAAACATTCTTAACAAAAACAAAAATTTAAAAAATAATTTCACTTTTTTACGCAAAATTTTTTTAAACTGGCACACTCACTGCATTAAAGCAACTGACCGAAGGGAATGGTTCTCTTCACCAACAAATCCACTTTTTTAAGGAGTATTGAAATGAAAGCAATCCAAAAAGGTTTCACCTTAATCGAATTGATGATCGTTGTGGCAATTATCGCTATTTTGGCAGCAATCGCATTGCCCGCATACCAAGACTACACCAAACGCGCTCGTGTATCAGAAGCAGTTTCTTTGGCAGCAGGTGCTAAAACAGCCGTTGCAGAATACTATTCTAACGAAAACGCTTGGCCAACAGACAATGCAGAAGCTGGTTTGAATTCTGTTTCTACCGAAATTAAAGGTAAAGCAGTTGAAAAATTGACAGTTAATAACGGTGTGATTACCGCAACACTGACCGACAAAGTGGTTGCAGGTGGCACTTTGCAATTTACCCCATCTGCTGCAGCTACCGCTCCTTCTGGAATTACAGCAGGTACAGCAGAAAGCGGTTCTGGCGGTTCTTTCACTTGGAAATGCACCTACGGCGATGGCTTGTTACCTAAATGGGTTCCCACCGAATGCCGTAACGCAAGCTAATGTAACAGTTTAACAACTTAAAAGCGGAGAGTACTCTCCGCTTTTTGTTGTACAAAACAAATGAAATACAGTCAATAAATTAAAAAATTGGCATACTACTTGCAGATGCACAGGCGGTAGGGATTTACTGATTACATTTATAGATTAAAGGGTATAACAATGAAAAATATTCAACACACAGGTTTTACGCTGATAGAACTGATGATTGTCGTTGCTATTATTGCTATTTTAGCCGCCATAGCACTGCCTGCATATCAAGACTACACCAAACGAGCACGCGTATCGGAAGCCTTATCTTTGTCTGCCTATGCCAAAGTTGCCGTTACTGAATTTTTCAACACTCAAAATCGTTGGCCAGTCGATAATCAGGAAGCCTTGGTTATGGCTTCTGACTCAATCGTTGGTAAAGGTGTGAGTAAAGTAGCCGTGGATAATGGTGTAATTAAAATTACTATGTCTCACAGAGTCGTTTCTACTGGACAATTATGGCTAACACCAATTGCAGATGGCACAAATATATCGGCAGCAACACCAGGTACTGCCCTGCCGACTTCATCTGCTTCCAATGCACAAGGTGGTGGCTCGATTGCATGGTTATGTTCGCATAATGCCGACCTAAAACCGAAATGGGTACCCACTGAATGTCGTAACCCTAACTGATAAATACTTATTTTAAAATCGACAGTGCGTGTTGCTGTCGATTTTTTATTTGTTTTTGCTACAATACACCTTATTTTAAGGAAAACATATGTCCCCTAATTTTGCTCAACGCTTTAAATTTGCGGCTAAATTATCGTCTATTCATTTATTGATTAGCCTAATTATTGCCACGCTAATGGCGGCTTTGGTGTTTTTTGTGTGGTATAAATACCCTTACACCCACATTTTGGGCGGTTTGGAATTGTTTTTTTTGGTGTGTTCGGTGGATGTGGTGTGTGGCCCATTGATGACGCTGATTTTATCCAATCCCAAAAAATCTAAACGCGAAATGGTGTTGGATTTTTCGGTAGTGGGCTTTATTCAAATTGCCGCTCTGTTGTACGGCATGCACACAGTGTATGTGGCTCGCCCCGTATATTACGCATTTGACGCTGACCGCTTTACTACGGTTACAGTGGCGGAATTATCCGAATTAGCCACACCTGACGATATGGCAAAAGCCCCAAAAGAATTACAGTCTCTGCCCAAGTTGGGTGCAAAACAAATTGTCTTACACTGGGAAAATGCCGACCCTGAAAAAGTTTGGATTCCCATGATTGCACGCCCTGAACATTGGCGTGTTTATGATAAAACAGCAGAAACCGCCAAAGTGCAACAAAAAATGAAACCTGTGGCAGAAATTTACACCTATGCCATTAACCAAAACAAAAAGACAGTCATCGACAAAGCCATTGCCAAAACAGGCATTTCTGCGGATAAGTTGTATTTCTTGCCTTTCACTTGCGACCGCAATTTAGAATGGTCTGCCTTATTGAATGAACAAGGTGAAATTGTGGGGTTCGTTGATGCGGAAGGGTTTGGGCAGTAGTTTTCAGGCTGAAACCTTTGCAAAACTCAATCTGAAACAAAAAAGCGTTCGTTATAGGGTGGGCATTCTTGCCCACCGTCAAACCGCAGGTTTGATAACAATTTGATTTATAATAAAAATTGCCTATTTTGCCCTATCGGGCAAATGGTGGGCAGGAATGCCCACCCTA
>JAFWTP010000292.1 GCA_017518845.1 Neisseriaceae bacterium | reverse complement strand
TTAATGATGAAAGCAGGAAACACTTATGAAACCATTATTAACATAATAACCTTATCGCCAGAAGCAATAGCGTTTTATCAAAAAAAGGATTTTATTTCACTTTTTCCCAAAGAACATTTATATGAAATTGGCGACACAAAAGAAGTACTCGCCACTTTTCAAATATTGGATTATTTAATAGATAACGCAACAAATATCAATTATTATCATTATAACCGTTTGTTAAAACAATGGCATAAATAGGAGTAATTAAAATGAAAAATCATGCTTTATTGATTGAATTAGATAGTGTGCGACATTTGTTTGCAATATTTAAAGCGATTGTTCAAAAATATGAAAAGTGTAAAATTTTTTATTTAGGTGATTCTACTGCTCCCATATTTGACGCAGAAGAAATTATTGCTATGCTGACAGAATATATGCGTATTATAGATATTGAAATTAACGATAAAAATACCAGTGAAAAAGACAGACAAGAATGTAAGCAAACACAGAAAGAAATCAATCGCATATGTACAAATATCGGTATTATCAATAACGAATATATTAGATTTAAAAAAGAAAGATTAGCGATTGATATAATTGAAGTGAAACAATTAGACGACCAAGCCCTTGCCATATTATGGTATGTCGCCTTTTCTGCTATTTGGGGGGATTGGGCTTTTTTAATTGCACCATTAAATACTTCTCATAATAAAGCAATAAAATATTATATTGAAGATTTTGACAATGCAGGACAACGAGCGATTAACGATAACGATGAAAATTTTGCCAAAACTCGGATAAAAGATTTTATGCAAGCCATTAAATCTTTGTCGAATGATTTGGAATTTGTGTTTTTAACGCAATTATGGGGCGAATATAATCGCACGGCATTGTTTTCTTGTGCTGATAAGAATATATTTGAAGACATTAAAAATCTGCCCAAAAATCATAATCAAATGCTTGATTATCAAGATAAAATCCTACTCAACGCCTGCCCTTGCGATGGGGTTTATATCGGCTCTTATACGCAACAATAAATTTTCAGGCAGCCTGAAAAGCATTGAACTGTTGCTTTTCTTGCCATTTGTGCTGATATTTTGGGGTAAATCTATACAACTATCAATAACTTGTTTATGATTAAATCTTTTATTTTCAGGCAGCCTGAAATACATAGGAATAACAATGAAAGTTTTGGTAATCGGCAGCATTAACACCGATTTTGTGGTTGAAAGCGATATTTTGCCCGAGTTGGGCGAAACTGTGTTTGGTCAGAATTTTGTGATGTCAAGCGGCGGCAAAGGGGCGAATCAAGCCGTTGCTGCTTCCCGACTTGGGGCGAGCGTAGCGATGATTGCCGCTGTCGGCGATGACGAAATGGGCAGACGCGAAACCAAACTGTTAAAACAAGAAAATATCGACACCACAGGCATTCACATTAAAATCGGCGTGCCAACGGGCGTGGCTGTGGTGAATGTGTCGCAAGGCGATAACTGCATTATCGTGGTAAGCGGGGCAAATGCCGCACTCACGGTTGATGATATTCGCAATCAGCAAGACAAAATTTTGGCTGCCGATGTGATTTTGTGTTCTTTGGAAATTCCTTTGGAATGTGTGGTGTATGCGTGCCGTCAGGCGTATAAATATGGCAAACATTTTATCCTAAACCCCGCTCCTGCACAGGATTTGCCCGATGAGTTATTAGCCACGCCTACAATACTGACACCTAATTTAATTGAATATGCACAAATTTTTGGGCTGCCTGAAAACTGTCAAGCTGCCGATGTGGTGCATCATTTCAAACAATATTCGCAAGAAAATATGGCGATAACCTGCGGACGGCACGGCGTTTTGTATCATCAACACGGCTACGCACAACGGCAGTCGGGCTTTAAGGTAAATACCGTAGATTCCACAGGTGCGGGCGACACTTTCAACGGTGCATTAGCCGCCTTTTTCGATATGCCCAGACGCGAAGCCGTCCGCCACGCCACAGCCGCCGCCGCTTTGTCAGTAACCCGCAAAGGGGCAAGAAACGGTATGCCGTTTATCGAAGAATTAAAACGATTTATTCAGGAATATCAATAAGTTTCAGGCAGCCTGAATAAATGGTTCAGGCTGCCTGAAAATTCATTTAGGCTAAAAGGAACAAATGTAATGGACGAACAGGATAATTTTTCTAATCAAAACACACAGAATAAATTACCTGACAATATTGCAGATAATACAGAACAAGAAAATAGCAAAAAATTTCCCATAGTCAGTACGCTGTTATCGCTTTTATTTATACCTTTAACATTTGTATCTTTATATCAAAGAAAAATAGAAGACGCTTTATTTGCATTTACTGTTGTTGTTTTATGTATTATTGTTCCCCCTATGTTAGAAAGAAAAGAATTGAGTTCTTCCCGAATGACAATATTATTAGTATATACAGTTATTTGTTTTTTAATTTATGTGCTTGTGGTGATTATTTATTTTTTAGGTTCTCTCTTGCGTGCGGCTTGTTGTGGGAGATAATAGATTAACAAATATTTTTCAGGCTGCCTGAAACAATGAAACGCAAATTATTCAAAAAAAACAAAACCATTTTCCCTAACGCAACTGTTTCCGAAGAAAACGGTGTTTTGGCGTTGCATTTGGCAACCGACACCATTCAAAGTGCGATGAGTTTGGACGACCCGACCGCACTCATTTTGGCGTATAGTCGTGCGATGGTTGCGTTTTGTTTGTTTCACGACAGCCCCAAACACATCACGCATATCGGCTTGGGCGGCGGTTCTATCGCTCGCTGGATAAATGCCTATTTTCCCCAAACGCACCAAATGGCTGTGGAAATCAATCCTACCGTCATTCACATTGCCCGAATGATGTTTGAATTGCCGTTAGAAGACGAATTTTTTCAAATTGTGGAAGCGGACGGCGTGGAAATTATCCAAGCCATGAACAACAGCACCGATGTGATTTTGGTTGATGCGTTTGACGGCGTGCAAATTATTGACGCGATGATTGAGCCGCCATTTTTACAAAATTGCCGCCGTGCTTTGACCAAATACGGTATTTTTGTGATTAACTTATGGTCAGCCGACCGCCGTTATCACCGCTTTGTCGAACACATTAAAAACGCCTTTGACGGCAAAATTTTGGAAATTCCTGCCGAAACGCACGGCAATGTGGCGGTTTTGGCATTTAACAGGCTGCCTGAAAATTTATCCGATGAAAAACTCAAAAAACGCTGTGAAATATTAACAAAAACAACAGGTTTAGACTTTACGCACAACTTTTTTGCTATAAAAAGCGATAATCAAAAACGAAAGTTATGGTGAGTTTCAGGCTGCCTGAAAAGATATTATTTCGTTTATCACAACGATTTTTTATTATCTCTCACGGAGAACACGGAGACACGGAGATTAGATTAACATTCTCCGTGTCTTGGTGAGAAATAAAAAAAACAAAAATCTCATCTTGTATCGAATTAAAAATTCAGTTTTCATTTTTTAAAATATTTTTTAACTATATGTTTTATCATAACCTTATGTTAATAAAACAATTTTAGCAAACAACAATAGTTTGAAAAAGTTTTCAGGCTGCCTTGTGTTACAATAACAGTCATTTTCAACTTTCACAATTTTCAGGCAACCTGAAAAGTTTTAACAATGAATAGCAACAAAGAAAATCCATACGCCCCGCCTAAATCAACATTAGAAAAACATTTCAGGCAGTCTGAAAATGTGTCTGAACAAAAGAAACCGCCTGTTTCTTGGCGAAAAATGCTGATTTGCGTTTTTACAGGCTTTGCGTCTGGTTTGCCTTTGTATTTTGTGCTCACGCTGATTCCTGCGTGGTTGCGTTCATTTGAATTAGATTTAAAAACCATTGGGGCGTTTGCCTTAATTCAATTTCCGTTTGCGTGGAAATTTTTGTGGGCACCCCTGTTAGACGCTTATACCTTGCCGTTTTTGGGCAGACGGCGTGGCTGGCTTTTAACCACGCAAGTGGTGCTGATTTTGGCAATGGCAGCGTTTGGTTTGACTAATCCACAACACGATTTGGGACTGATTATCGCTTTGTGCCTGTGTTTAACGCTGTTCTCTGCCACGCAAGATATTGTGATTGACACTTTCCGCCGCGAAATTCTCACGGACGCAGAATTAGGTTTAGGCAATTCCATTCATGTGGCAGCATATCGCATTGCAGGCTTTGTGCCTGGTGCCTTGTCCTTAATTTTGGCGGATTTTATGTCGTGGCAAAGCGTATTTTTCATTACCGCTTTATTTATGCTGCCTGCGATTGCAATGACGCTCTTTGTTAAAGAACCGCCCACGCCTGCCGCTGCCCCCAAAACATTGGAAGACACTTTTATTTTGCCATTCAAAGAATTTTTCAATCGACAAGGCGTGCAACACGCCCTACTGGTGTTGGCGTTTATTTTCTTCTATAAATTGGGCGACAGCATGGCAACCGCTTTGGCAACGCCGTTTTATTTAGATATGGGCTTTTCCAAAACGCAAATCGGCTTAATCGCCAAAAACGCAGGGCTGTGGCCGATGATAGTCGCAGGCATTATCGGCGGCATTTGGATGGTGAAATTGGGCATTAACCGAGCGTTGTGGATATTCGGTTTTGTACAAATCATCACCATTTTAGGCTTTGTGTGGTTATCGTCCTACGGACACTTCGACACCGTTGGCACAAGAGAATTAACCATATTGGCACTCGTCATTGCCGCCGAAGCCATTGGTGCAGGATTAGGCACAGCGGCGTTTGTTTCATTCATCGCCCGCGAAACCAACCCAGCTTACACCGCCACACAAATCGCCCTACTCACCGCCCTATCCGCTTTTCCACGAACATTCATCAACGCCACAACGGGCTATCTTATTGATAATATGGGCTATTATTCATTCTTTTGGCTGTGCTTTTTCTTGGCTATTCCAGGTATGCTTCTGCTTTTTAAAGTGGCACCTTGGGGGGAGAAATAGTTTCAGGCAGCCTGAACGCATTGTTATTTCTTAATTTTCATATAAGACAAGGTTAAGTAATGTCATAAGGCGTTAATAAAAAAAACATTTTAGAAAATCAAATTATTGATTTTGCTCCTACAAAGCAATGATAGGTTAGAAACCCACTCTACGGCAGGTTGAACTCGTTTATTTCTAATAGGATTTTATAAGAGTTTCAGACTGCCTGAACGCCTTGTTATTTCTTAATTTTCATATAAGACAAGGTTAAGAAGTGGTTAAGAAGCAAATGTTTTAATACGCCCTATCATTCAACAAATGAAGGAAACACAAGATGAAAGCACAATTCATTCTTGCCGCTGTTTTATCTTTGGCGACTGTGTCGGCAATGGCTGATTCCCACTACAAGCACCACAAACATCATCGTAGCGACAAAGTTACAGTGGTTCATCATTATCACCAAACACCGCGTCATCACACAGTACAACCACGCCGAGTAGCACCGCCGCCGCGTTATGTGCGTTATCATCGCCCGCACGCCCCACGCTATGTTGTACAACAGCGTCCAGTGGTTGTTGCACCCACACCGCAAGTATATTACACACCGCCACGCCCCGTACCGTTGCGTCCCACAGCAAACTTTTCTTTGAGTGTTAATTTGTAATTTGCGTTCTCCCTACCGCCCTTCGAGGCGGTTTTTTGTGGCATAAAAAATGCGTTTCAGGCAGCCTGAAAAGGCATAATCATTTAATATTTTTCAGGCAGCCTGAAAGAATTTTGTTATCATATCGGGTTTATTTTATCCGCTCTCTAAAATGCAGGAGTAATCATCAAGTGGGCAATTCATTTAAAACCTTGTTAATTTGGTTGGGGTTAGGTTTAATCCTGATTATGTCGTTTAATGCTTTGGAAGAGAAAAAAGACGCTAATCGCACGGAAGTGAAGTATTCGCAGTTTATTAATGATGCCAAAGCGGGCAAAATTGATAGCGTTTCTTTGGAAAGCGAAAGCGTGATGCAAGGTTATGTTATCAAAGGCATTTATAAAGACGCTGATAAGGGGGCGTTTATCGCTAATGCACCGATTGACCATAAAATGGTGGAAACGCTGATTGACAGCAAGGTTACGGTTGATGTGAAACCTGAAAAACGCCCCAATATTTTGGTGAGCCTGTTATACAGCATTTTGCCGATTTTGCTTTTAATCGCCGTTTGGGTGTATTTTATGCGACAACAAATGGGTGGCGGTCGTGGCGGTGCGTTTTCGTTTGGCAAAAGCCGTGCAAGATTGTTAGACAAAGACGCAAATATCATCACTTTTGCCGATGTGGCAGGTTGCGATGAAGCTAAAGAAGAAGTGCAAGAAATTGTCGATTATTTAAAATCGCCGTCTCGCTATCAAAGTTTGGGCGGACGCGTGCCGCGTGGCGTTTTGTTGTTTGGCTCACCTGGTACAGGGAAAACCTTGTTGGCAAAAGCGATTGCGGGCGAAGCCAAAGTGCCGTTTTTCAGTATTTCAGGTTCGGACTTTGTGGAAATGTTTGTCGGCGTGGGGGCAAGCCGTGTGCGTGATATGTTTGAACAAGCCAAGAAAAACGCTCCCTGCATTATTTTTATTGATGAAATTGACGCAGTCGGTCGTCAGCGTGGTGCAGGCTTGGGCGGCGGCAATGATGAACGCGAACAAACACTCAATCAACTGTTGGTAGAAATGGACGGCTTTGAAAGCGATACCACCGTGATTGTGATTGCGGCCACCAACCGCCCTGATGTGTTAGACCCTGCCCTGCAACGACCTGGACGATTTGACCGACAAGTGGTTGTGCCATTGCCTGATATTCGTGGGCGTGAGCAAATTTTGGGCGTGCATATGAAAAAAATTCAAGCCGATGAATCAGTTGATGTGCCGTCTTTGGCTCGTGGCACACCGGGTTTTTCAGGTGCGGATTTAGCGAATCTGGTGAATGAAGCCGCCCTTTTGGCAGGTCGCCGCAATAAGGTTAAAGTGGATCAAAGTGATTTTGAAGAAGCCAAAGACAAAATTTATATGGGTCCCGAACGCCGCTCTATGGTGATGCACGAAGACGAGAAAAAAGCCACTGCCTACCACGAATCAGGGCATGCTGTGGTTGCGGCAACCTTGCCGAATACCGACCCTGTGCATAAAGTTACCATTGTGCCGCGTGGGCGTGCTTTGGGCTTAACTTGGCAGTTGCCTGAACGCGACCGCATTAGTATGTATCAAGATCAAATCTTAAATCAAATTGCCATTTTATTTGGCGGTCGCATTGCCGAAGAATTGTTTGTCAAACGCATATCCACAGGGGCTTCTAACGATTTTGAACGCGCTACACAGTTAGCACGAGATATGGTGATTAAATACGGTATGTCAGAAAAAATGGGTCCTATGGTGTATGGCGAAAACGAAGGCGAAGTGTTTTTAGGGCGTTCGGTTACGCGTACGCAAAATATGTCGGAAAAAACCATGCAAGACATAGACGCAGAAATTCGCCGCATTCTGGACGAACAATACGCTTTGGCAAAACAAATTTTGACCGATAATGCCAGCAAAGTGGAAAGCATGACGCAGGCACTGGTGAATTGGGAAACCATTGACGCTGATCAAGTCAAAGAAATTATGCAAGGCTTGCCACCGTCTCCGCCCAAAGATTACAGCCACAATATTCGCAGAGAAGAACCAGAAAACGCTGAAAAAGCGGCAGAAAACGCTTCGGCAGAAAACACAGAAACCGCACCCCCGCCGCCGCCTGCGCGTACGGATAAATAATTTCAGGCTGCCTGAAAATATTTTCTATAATAAAAAACGGAAGTCATCATAACTTCCGTTTTTTTATTTTTTCAGGCTGCCTGAAAAATATTTAATATACTGTAATCATTTTGTTTTTTTATTGCCACACGGATTCGGAATTGCTAACGCAATTCCCATAATATTTTGTTTTTAAAGATTTTGCGTCAGCAAAATCGAATCCGTGTGGCATTTAAAAATCTATCCATTCAGGCAGCCTGAAATCATTTTTGCATTGTCATTGTATTGATTTACGCTACCCAAATAAATTGCTGACGCAATTTATTTGCAGATTACTTCTCTTCGCTCGCAATGACAAATTCCCTGCACGGGAAGTGCTTTCAGGCTGCCTGAAAAATAAAACGGAAGTTGAATGACTTCCGTTTTTTTTTCGGCAAACTACTATAAAACTGCTTTAATTTTCCCACGCTTGGCGTATTTTTTGGGCTTGTTGAAAAAATGCGTACAATGCGTCTTTATCTTTGTTTTTTAATAGATTTTCTAATTGTTGTAAAGCGTTTTTATATGCCGATAAACAAGACACAAGTTGGTTTTGATTTGCCAAAGCAATTTCCGTCCAAACGGCTGGATTGCTGCCTGCAAGGCGGGTGAAATCGCGAAAACCTGTGCCCGCAAAATCCAATAATTGGGCGTGTTGTTGGTCTTGAATAATTTGTTGCATAAACGCAAACGACAATATATGTGGCAAGTGGCTGACTGTCGCAAAAATGCGGTCATGTTCGAGTACTGGCATTAAAACCGTTTCCGCACCAATCTGTTGCCATAAGTTTTTCACTTTTTTCAGGCTGCCTGAATGTTGTTGAGTGTGCGGGCAAATGATGACTTTTTTATCGGCAAACAAACCTGTGCGTGCGGCAGCAGCACCGCTTTTGTCGGAACCTGCAATCGGGTGAGCGGCAACGCAGTGTGGCAAATGTTGTGGTAAATATTGTTCAAAAGCACGAACAACCGACTGTTTGGTGCTGCCCACATCAGTAATCACGGTATTGCCTGTGGGTTCTGTTTTTTGGGCTAAATCCTGCATGACTTGTTGCATGGTCATTACAGGTGTGGCTATTACCACAATGTCGGCATTAGCGGCTTCTGTATTTAATTGTGGCAAGGCGTCATCAATCAGCCGCAAATCCTTTGCGGTGCGTAAATTATCTTGACACGCATCAACGCCATAAATGTGAATATCGCCAATGCGTTTCAAATCAGCCGCCACAGAGCCGCCAATTAAACCAATGCCAATTAAAGTTAAAGTTTTCATAGTGGGGTTAGTTTGCCACAATTTTGCAGGAAATAAAATCATTTTATTGAGTGAAGTTAATTTCAGGCTGCCTGAATACCTTATTTTTAATACCCTATTCATCGTAAAATAAAAAATTGTTACAATACTGTTTTTAATTTGGGCGACAGGATTTGAGTATGTCGGTTTATACGACAGTGAGTACTGATGAAATGGCACAGTTTTTACAGCAATATGGTTTTGATGTGCCGTTTTCATTTGTTGGTGTGGCAGGGGGCATTACCAATTCGATTTATTTTGTGGATATTCACGCACCGCACGCACAACGCTTTGTACTCACCATTTATGAAGAAGTATCCCCCCACGATTTGCCGTTTTTTTTGAATTTATGCAGTCATTTACAGCAACACGGCGTTTTCTGCCCTGCCCCTTTATTACAGTATAATGGACAAGCATTTGGCTTATTGTGTGGCAAACCTGCGGCGTTGATTTCGTTTTTGGCAGGCAATATTGAACTCAATCCCAATGAAAAACAATGTTTTGAAGTGGGTAAAACATTGGCTCAAATGCACTTGGCAACATTGGACTTTGCCTTACATCACCCATCACGGCGTGGCGGAATTTGGCGGCAGGAATGTGCGATAAAACTTTCAGGCTGCCTGAACAATGACGATAAGTCTTTGTTAAATGAAGAAATAGATAATTTATCTCACATTCCTGATAATTTGCCGTCTGGCATTATTCACGCCGATTTGTTTCGAGATAATGTATTATTATCGGGTGATGAAGTCAGTGGATTTTTGGATTTTGATTATGCCTGCGATGGGCAGTTTGCCTATGACTTGTGCGTGGCACTGAATGACTGGACACGCGATGACGCAAGCAATAAATTGTTGCCTGAAAAATATCAGGCAATGTTATCGGGTTACGAAAGCGTGCGTCCTTTAACGCTTGACGAAAAGGCACAAATGAATAACTTACACCGTGCTGCCGCCTTGCGGTTTTGGTTGTCAAGATTAGTGGATTTTCATTTTCCGCCCAAAGGTGCCATTACTTTTACCAAAAATCCGAATGATTTTAGGGACTTAATATTAACTTTCCGTAATATGGAGTAAATCGAAATGAGCATGAAAACCTTGATGATTATTCTTGCCGTGGTTGCTTTTGTTCTGGCAGGAGCATGGTTGTTGGAACAATTTACAGGCATTGAAATTTTGTCGTGGCAAGCGATTAAAAATTTCTTTTAACTGCTAAAAAATAAGATGATTTAGTTAAGGGAAAGCATAATGCGTGTAGGCACGGAAGAAAAAATAAAAACGCTCATCAAAAGCGTACTCATTTTTGTGGCAATTTTGGCTGTTGCCGCAGGTATCATTGTGGGCGGAATGCACTTTTTGGGCATTTCCGTTTCTATCGACAGCATCTTGGGGAAAAAACAAAAACATACACCCGTTATCACTGATATGTCTTTCCGTGCCGCACGAGAAGAACAAGAAAAAGCATTAAAACAACAATACGGGGACGACTGGGATAAACCTGTTGTCAAAAAATCCGCTGAACCTGAAATCAAAGGATACCAATTCAAAAAACCTGTGTTGGCATTGGATTCGGGCTATTCCATTAAAGACCCTGGCATGGCAAGCGTGCGTGGCAAACGCGAAGTGGAATATAACGACCGCTTTGTGGAAGAGTTAATTCCCAAAATCGAAGCCGCAGGTTGGGAAGTGAAATTGGTGCGTGGCGAACACGAATACATTAGCGACAAACACCGTGCCGCCCAAGCCAATATTTGGGAAGCGGATTTGCTGCTCTCCATTCATCACGATGTTGCCCCTGCCAAATTTTTACGCGAAGAAACCGTTGATGGCGTAACCACGCTGGTGAATACTTCGGGCAAGTCGTTTGAAGGTTTTTCGATGTATGTTTCTAAAAACAATAAAAAGTATCGTCAATCGCTGTGCTTTGCCCAACGATTAGGCTTTCGCCTAAAACCTATGCAACACAACCCTGCGTATTTTCATAAAGAACACGAAGGTATGGATTTGCTGGTGAAAGAATACGCAATTTACGAAAGCGACATTCCCTTGTTATATCAAGCAGAAATTCCTGCGGTACAACTGAAATTAGGCGTGATTACCGATGCCAAAGATGAGTCATGGCTTAATGACGGTGTTTATCGCGATGAAATGGCAAAAGCCATTGCCAAAACCATTCGGGCGTTTAAGCAATACTGTCAATAATTAGTAATGAGCAATGAGCAATGGGTTTTATGTTTTGCCTTACGGCAAAACGGATTAGATTTTGATAACGCTTCGATTTTCTTTCAGGCTGCCTGAAAAGTTATTGACAACACTTCGATTTTATTTTCAGGCAGCCTGAAAATATCTTAAGATAACGCTTCGATTTTATTTTCAGGCAGCCTGAAAATAATAATCGAAGCGTTATCTAAAAAATATCCGTTTTGCCTGACAAGGCAAAACGAAATAACTGCTCACTACTCACTGCTAACTACTAACTGCACTCCCCTTGATATAACTCATTTCTTTTATACTCAAAACGCAGTAAAATGGCGGTTGCAACCAACTAATCACATACAAAAATAAAACAAACAGGGAAATCGTGTTGTTAATTTATCAATTCCAAACACTGAAAAGGGGATTGCTAAAATGAAGCGAACACAATTTATTCTTTCCATCACCTTAATGTCTGTGGCATTGAGTTCTGCGTTTGCCCAAGACCATACCAACACGCCGCAACGCTATACCACCACCACGCTGTCGTCCAATGGGCAAGTTCAATGGCGAATTGACGACAAACCCGATTATGTTGCCCC